>WOZN01000016.1:0-10358 GCA_011620245.1 Acidovorax sp. | reverse complement strand
GCCCGCCAGCGCATCAGGCGGTGTCTCGGCGTCGGCGTTCTTCTCATGGTCAAAAAAACCCATCGCGTGGGCGCTGGCCATCTTGCGCAGCATGCCGGCGGGCAGCGGGTCGGGCCGGGTGTAGTCGCCCACATAGATATCGAGGCCGTCCATCACGTTGAAATGCGGGTCGGCAAACAGCTTCTTCATGGCCAGGTTGCGCACCTCGGGCGACACGGCACGGGCCACAAAGGGCTTGAAGTCGGAGGCGGGGGTGAGGGCCTCGGCATCCGACAAGGTGGGCGGGGGCGGTGTCTCGGCCCCCGGGGCGGCAGGCTGATTGGCACCTGGCATGCGCGCCGCAGCCAAAGGCGCAGCCACTGCCTGGCTCGGCGCCGCTACCGGGGCCTGTGCGGCCGGAACGGGCGGCTCTTCGACCGGCTTGCCCGCCAACATATCCTGCTTGCGGCGCGACCAGCGCCCGAGAAATCCGTCAGCCATGGCCTGCCCCTCCTGCCCCTCCTGCCCCTCCTCCTGTGCCACGCTGCTTTTCGGTGGACACGGAGGCCGGATTGCCAAACCGGTCCTGCAGGGGACGGAAGCTGTCGGGGCGCTTGCGGCGCTTGGGCTCGGGCTGGTAATGCCCGGCCACAAAGGCGCGCAGGGCCTCCACCACCTCGGGCGCCGCAGGCACCTGTTCCACGGTTTCCTGCGCATCCAGCCAGCGGCCCGCGTCGTGGTAGCTCAGGCTCACTTCGACCGGGCGGGCCAGCGCGATTGCGCCGGTGCCGGGGTCTTCATCGCGGCGCCACATCACAAACCAGCAAGGGGCGGGCGAGGTGAGGTTGAGGTGGTAGCCCTCGGCATCATCCCGAAACAGCTCGACCCGGAACCCCGGGAACAGCCAGCGCTGCTCGCGCTCGTCGTTGACAAGCTGGCGCGGCCCGGTGCCGAAGGCAGGGGCATCGATCACCACCTCGGCCAGCGACCAGCGCCAGGGTTGCCAGCGGTTGTCGATATGCTCGCACCGCATGATCACGGCAACGTCGGTGTAGGGGCGCTCGGTCATGGGCGCAGACTTTACCCCGGAGCAGCCCCCACAGACAGCAATGCCCGCAAAGCCCTGCCGCCAGCGTGCGGATCACGCGGCGTCAGGCGACCTCGCCATTGCCCTGCAACACCTCCACCGCCACCGCGCAGTATTTGAACTCGGGGATCTTGCCAAACGGATCGAGCGCGGCATTGGTCAGCAGGTTGGCCGCCGCCTCCACGTAGGCAAAGGGCATGAACACCGTGCCGCGCGGCATGCCGTCGTCGCGCCGCAGCCGCACCTGCACCATGCCGCGCCGTGAGCGGATGCCCACCAGCGCACCGGGCGCCACGCCCAGCCGCGCCAGCTCGTCGCCATGCATCGACGCCGTGGCCATGGGCTCGATGGCGTCCAGCACCGCGCTGCGCCGCGTCATGCTGCCCGTGTGCCAATGCTCCAGCTGGCGCCCGGTGATGAGCACCAGCGGGTAGGTGGCATCGGGCGTCTCCGCCGCCGGGATCACGCTGGCGGGCACCAGCTTCAGGCGCCCCGTGGGCGTGGGGAATTTCTCGGTGAAGACGATGGGCTGGCCCGGGTCGTCTTCGGTGAGACAAGGATAGGTCACGCTCGAATCGCGCTCCAGCCGCGCCCAGCGGATGCCGTGGATGCTGGCGTGCATGGCCTGGCGCATCTCTTCGTACACGGCGGCCACGCCCGACTCTTCGCCTTCGTAGTTCCAGCGCAGGCCCATGCGTTGTGCGATCTGCTGGATGATCCACAGGTCGGGGCGCGCATCGCCCGGCGGCTTCAAAGCGCGGCGGCCCATCTGCACCATGCGGTCGGTGTTGCTGGCCGTGCCCGTCTTCTCGGGCCAGGCGCTGGCGGGCAGCACCAGGTCGGCCAGCCAGGCGGTTTCGGTCAGGAAGATGTCCTGCACCACCAGGTGCGAGAGGCTGGCCAGCGCATGGCGTGCGTGGTTCAGGTCGGGGTCGCTCATGGCGGGGTTCTCGCCCATGATGTACATGCCGCGCACCTTGTGCGGGTCGCTGTCGGGCGCCAGCGCCTTGTGCATGATCTCGACCACCGTGTAGCCCGGTGCCTCATCCAGCCTGGTACCCCAGAAGTCTTCGAACCAGGCATGTGCCTGCGGGTTGTCCACGCGCTGGTAGTCGGGGAACATCATGGGGATCAGCCCCGCGTCGCTGGCGCCCTGCACGTTGTTCTGGCCGCGCAGCGGGTGCAGGCCCGCGCCGGGCTTGCCGATCTGGCCGGTGACAGCGCACAGCGCGATCAGGCAGCGCGCGTTGTCGGTGCCATGCACATGCTGGCTCACGCCCATGCCCCAGAGGATCATCGATGCCCTGGCCTGCGCGAACGCCCGCGCCACCTCGCGCAGCGTCTCGGCCGGAACGCCGCACACCGGCGCCATGGCCTCGGGGCTGCAGCCGATCACGTTGGCCTTGAGCGCCTCGAAGCCGCTGGTGCGGTCGCGGACGAAGGCCTCATCCACCAGGCCCTCGTCGATCACCGTGTGGATCAGCGCATTGAGCATGGCCACGTCGGTGTCGGCCTTGAACTGCAGCGTGCGCCAGGCGTGGCGGCCGATATCGGTGACGCGCGGGTCGGCCAGCACGATCTTCGCGCCCCGTTTTGCGGCGTTCTTCATCCAGGTGGCGGCCACGGGGTGGTTGGCCGTGGGATTGGAGCCGATCACGAAAATGATCTCGGCGTGCTCCACACCATGAACCGGGTTGCTCACCGCGCCCGAGCCCACGCCTTCGAGCAGCGCGGCCACGCTGGAGGCATGGCACAGCCGCGTGCAATGGTCCACGTTGTTGCTGCCAAAGCCGGTGCGCACCAGCTTCTGGAAGAGGTAGGCCTCTTCGTTGCTGCCCTTGGCCGAGCCAAAGCCCGCCAGCGCCTTGAGGCCGTGCGTGTCGCGCAGCGACTTGAGCGTGCCGGCCGCGAGATCCAGTGCCTCGTCCCAGGTTGCTTCGCGGAAGGTGTCACGCCAGTCGGCGCCATGGGGCCGCACCTCCTTGGGCACGCCCGGCTTGCGGATCAGGGGCACCGTGAGCCGGTCGGGGTGGTGGGCGTAGTCGAAACCAAAGCGCCCTTTCACACACAGACGGCCATGGTTGGCCGGACCGTCGCGGCCTTCGACGCTGACGATCTTTTCATCGCGCACGTTGTAGGTGATGAGGCAGCCCACGCCGCAGAACGGGCACACCGAATCGACCTTGCGGTCCACCTTTTGCGAGCCGATATGCGTCCCGGGGCTGAGCGCGCCCGTGGGGCAGGCCTGCACGCATTCGCCGCAGGCCACGCAGGTGCTTTCGGCCATGGGGTCGTCGAGGTCGAACACGATCTTGCTGTGTGCGCCGCGCAGCGCATGGCCGATCACGTCGTTGACCTGTTCCTCGCGGCAGGCGCGCACGCAGCGGTTGCACTGGATGCAGGCATCCAGGTGGACGGCCATGGCCGGGTGGCTCAGGTCGGGCGCGGGCTGCTGGCGGCGCAGGGCCTTGAGTGCCGGGCGCACCGCCACGCCCAGGCGCGTGGCCCAGGCGCTCAGCTCGCCATGCTGGCCGACCGCTTCTGAAATGCCAGAAAAATTTGAGTCAAATTGGCCTCTAGCGCTTGCTGAGCAAGCGCTACCAGCTATCAATTCAGGAGTATTCACCTCCCCGTCGTTCCACCGGTAGCCTGCATCGGGCATGTCCGACAGCAGCATCTCCAGCACCATCTGCTGGCTTTTGCGGGCGCGCGCGCTGGCAGCCTGCACCTGCATGCCCGCCGTGGGGGCGCGGCAGCAGCTGGGGGCGAGCGTGCGCTCGCCCGCGATCTCGACCACGCAGGCGCGGCAGTTGCCATCGGGGCGCAGGCCGTCCTGGTGGCAAAGGTGGGGGATTGCCACGCCGTGGCGCTGCGCGGCCTGCAGGATGGATTCGCCCGGGCGGGCCGTGATGCTCTGGCCGTCCAGTTCAAAAGGCACCAGCGGCCCGGCGGCGGAAAAGGTGTGCGCATTCATCAAGCCACCTCGTGCGCAAAATATTTCCGGATGCAGCGGATGGGGTTGGGCGCCGCCTGCCCCAGCCCGCAGATGGAGGCATCGGCCATCACCTGCGCCAGGTCATCGAGCAGGTTGGCATCCCATTGCGGCGCCGCCATCAGCGCGGCGGCCTTGGCCGTGCCCACGCGGCAGGGCGTGCACTGGCCACAGCTTTCATGCTCGAAAAAACGCATCACGTTCAGCGCCGCATCGCGCGCCCGGTCGTGCTGGCTGAGCACGATGACGGCGGCCGAGCCGATGAAGCAGCCGTAGGGCTGCAGCGTGTCGAAGTCGAGCGGAACCTGGTTCAGGCGCGCAGGCAATATGCCGCCCGAGGCGCCGCCGGGCAGGTAGGCATAGAGCTGGTGGCCGTCCGGCATGCCGCCGCAGTATTCGTCGATGAGTTCCTGCACCGTGATGCCCGCAGGCGCGAGCTTGACGCCCGGCTGCCGCACGCGCCCGCTCACGCTGAAACTGCGCAGCCCCCGGCGCCCGTGGCGGCCAAAGCCGGCAAACCACTGCGGGCCGCGTTCGACGATGTCGCGCACCCAGTACAGCGTCTCGAAGTTGTGCGCCAGCGTCGGGCGGCCGAACAGGCCCACCTGTGCAATGAAAGGCGGGCGCAGGCGCGGCTCGCCGCGCCTGCCTTCGATGCTCTCGATCATGGCCGACTCTTCGCCGCAGATATAGGCGCCCGCGCCGCGCCGCAGCTCGATATGCGGCAGCGGGCATGGGGGCTCGGCATGCAGGTCGTCGAGCGCGGCCTGCAGCAGCGCGCGGCAGCCATGGTATTCGTCGCGCAGGTAGATATAGACGGCCTCGGTGCCCACCACCTGGGCAGCTATGAGCACGCCTTCAAGGAAGCGGTGCGGGTCGCGTTCGAGGTAGGTGCGGTCTTTGAAGGTGCCGGGCTCGCCCTCGTCGATGTTGACGGCCATGAGGGCTGTGCCCCCACGCTCCCCCGCTTCGCGTGGTGCGCTGCTCCCAGACGGGAGAGGGCCCCCGTATGCTCCGGGGACCGGGGCCGGCGCCTCGCCTGGGGCGGCCCGGCCCTCGGCGAGGGCGGACTGTTCGCGCACGATGCGCCACTTGCGCCCCGCCGGAAACCCCGCGCCACCCAGGCCGCGCAGGCCCGAATCTTCCACGGCCGTGAGCACGGCCTCGGCATCCATCTCGCCATTGACCAGCGCGGCGGCCAGCTGGTAGCCGCCGTGGGCGCGGTAGGTGGCCAGGTCGGTGTGGGCGGGGCTGATCGCATCCGGCTGCGCAGGCACGCTTTGCTCCACCAGCCCGGCAACATCAAAATTGATAGCTGCCAGCGCTTGTGGATGAAGCGCCAGCGCCCGATTGGGCTTGCATCTCACCGTTTCCAGCACGGCATCGACCGTGGCGTGCGGCACCGGGCACTGGTGCACCACAGCCACCGGGGCCTGCTCGCAGCGCCCCAAGCAGGGCACGGCCTGCACCTGCACATCGCCCTGCCCGGCAGCGCGCAGGCGGCCGGGCAGCGCGGCCAGCAGCTCGCGCGCGCCGGCCATGCTGCAGCTGAGGCTGTCGCACACGCGCAGCACCAGGCGCGGGGCCTGGGCGTCCTCGCCGCGCACGATCTCGAAATGGTGGTAGAAGCTGGCCACCTCGTACACCTCGGCCATGGGCAGGTTCATCTGCTTTGCCAGCGCCACCAGGTGGCGGTCGTGCAGCACGCCGAAATGGTCGTTCAGGCGGTGCAGGTATTCAATCAACAAGTCACGCCGGAACCCGCCAGCCAGGCGCGGCCCCAGCAGCTGCGCCACCTCGGCCATGGCAGCATATTCGGGCTGGCGGCCCTTGAGACGGCTTTTGCTGCGGATGAGCGCACGCATGTCGTCCGGTGTGGCCAGGGGCACGGCGGCTGGTGGGGGATTGGATGTCATGGGGTCCGCAATCGTGTTGGCGATGTACTGCGAAGATTTTGCATGCATCCCCCGGCCCCGGTGCCGCCACCCGCTCAGGTGTTCTTGCTGATCGAGATGGTGGGGAACTTGCTGGAGAAGTCCTTGGCCTTCTGGGCGATTTTTACCGCCACATCGCGCGCCACCTTTTTGTAGATCTGCGCCACCTCCCCGTCGGGGTCGGCCACCACGGTGGGCTTGCCGCTGTCGGCCTGCAGGCGGATCTGCATGTCCAGCGGCAGCGCGCCCAGGTAGTCCATGTGGTATTGCGCCGCCATCTTCTTGCCGCCATCGGCGCCAAAGATATGCTCCACATGGCCACAGTTGCTGCACACATGCACGGCCATGTTCTCGACGATGCCCAGGATGGGCACGCCCACCTTCTCAAACATCTTGATGCCCTTCTTGGCGTCGAGCAGCGCGATGTCCTGCGGCGTGGTGACGATCACGGCGCCGGTCATGGGCACGCGCTGGGACAGCGTGAGCTGGATGTCGCCGGTGCCGGGCGGCATGTCGATGATGAGGTAGTCGAGGTCTTTCCAGTTGGTCTGGCGCAAGAGCTGCTCGAGCGCCTGCGTGGCCATGGGGCCGCGCCAGATCATGGCTTCGTCCTGGTCCACCAGGAAACCGATGGACATGACCTGCACGCCGTAGTTCTCCAGCGGCTCCATGGTCTTGCCATCGTCGCTTTCGGGGCGGCGGTTGATGCCCAGCATCATGGGCTGGCTGGGGCCGTAGATGTCGGCATCCAGCACGCCCACGCTGGCACCCTCGGCGGCCAGCGCCAGCGCCAGGTTGGCGGCAGTGGTGCTTTTGCCCACGCCGCCCTTGCCCGAGGCCACGGCAATGATGTTCTTGACCTGCGGCAAGAGCTGCACGCCGCGCTGCACGGCATGCGCCACCACCTTGGTGGTGATGTTGACCGACACATTGTCCACCCCGGCCACGCCCTTCGCCGCGGCCACCAGGCTGCGGCGCAGCTCGGGCACCAGGCTCTTGGCGGGGTAACCCAGCTCCACATCAAAGGCCACGTCGCCGCCAGTGATCTGCACATTGCGCAGCGCGCGGGTGCTGACGAAATCCTGGCCGGTATGGGGGTCCAGCACGCTGGAAATTGCGGCCAAGAGGCCCTGTTCGGTGACTGACATGCAAATAACTCCTGTGGGGCGGGTAGTCTATCCAAGCGCTGTTCCCCCAGTGTCTGAAGGACAATGCGCATGCTTTGTGCCACTGCGGCGCGGTTTGCTGGATATGGCGCAAACCGGCACGGCCATTGGCGACGAGCCGTTTGATCCATGCCGCCGCTTCGTGAGTGATGGTCAGCCATATCTTGTTCTGGCCGGCATGACGGGTCATGCGGCCCACCCCACCGGGCTGAGCCATTTGGGGCGGCACGGACACCAGGCGCGGCTCGATGTCATGCCTGCGGTCGCCGCCCCGGCCCCATGGGTTCTTGATTCGGTTCTTGATCCGGTTCCTGAGCTCGTCCAGGCCGTTCTGGCAAAACCCCGAGTCCACGCAGTCGGCGCCGTCGCGGTACAACGGCCCGATGTTCTCCAACTCGTCGTGCGTGTTGCACCCCAGCGGCGCGCACTCCCAGCCCGCTTGATACCTTGATGGGCAAGGCATAGAATGCCCGGATGACTAAATCGACGGCTTCCCTGAAAAACGTGGAGCGCGCGCCGGTGGACTACACCGACCGCTTGTACTGGAATGGCATCATCAAGATGAGCCTGTCCAAGTTTTTCATTCTCAGTGTCTTGAAGGCGCGGCCCATGCACGGCTATGAAATCGCCCGTGAAGTGGAATGCTCAACCCAAGGCTGCTGCGCCCCCACGGAGGGCACGCTCTATCCAGTGCTGCGGGAGTTCGAGCAAGGCGGCTATGTCACCGCGCATACTGAAACGGTCGCGGGTCGCGGACGCAAGGTTTATACCCTGACGGACAAGGGACGTGAAGCCTTCACGGTGGCAGTGGATGCCTGGATGGAGGTGGCCGCCCACATCAGTCGACAACAGTGATGTTTTTTTTGGGGCTTGAACATTGCCCATCTATGGATAGACGAACAACCTATTGGACATTGATGCATGGGTTTGCAACGACGTTTTTTCACTTTTACCCGCCACTTTTACCCACCACTTTCACCCAGCTCACGAAAGGAGCACTTCATGCCCACCATTGAAATCTTTGAACCCGCAGGATGCTGCGCCACCAGCAGCGTCGCCATCGACCAGAACACGCTGCATTTCAACGCCGACATGGATTGGTGCAAGCAGCAGGGATTCGAGGTCAAGCGCCACAACCTGTTGAAGAACCCGCAGAGCTTTATCAGCAATCCGCGTATCAAGGAACTCCTTGACGCCTCGGGAACGCAGGCCTTGCCGGTCACGTTGGTCAATGGCGAGGTGGTGTTGACGGGCCGGCTTCCCAATCGCGAGGAACTGGCCCGCTGGTTCGGCGTGGAACTCACCCCGGCCAGCACGGCCGGCACGGCCGGCACGGCATCAACGTCCTGCTGCCCACCCGCGGCGCGCGCTTGAGCGCCATGCAGGAACGCTCTCCCCGGATTGCCGAGCACCACATGTCGTTCAAATTTCTACACGATGCACCGCCCTTCTTGTTCTTCACCGGCAAGGGCGGGGTAGGGAAAACCTCGTTGGCCTGCGCCACCGCCGTGCGTCTGGCGGATGCCGGAAAAAAAGTGCTGCTGGTCAGTACCGATCCGGCTTCCAATGTCGGCCAGGTCTTCGACCAGCCGATAGGCCATCAGATCGTCGCCATCGTTCAGGTGCCGCGTCTGTCGGCGCTGGAGGTTGATCCGATGGCCGCCGCACAAGCCTATCGGGATCGTGTCCTTGATCCAGTCCGCGATTCGATGCCAGCCGAGATCGTTCAAAGCATCGAGGAGCAGTTGTCCGGCTCCTGCACCACCGAAATTGCGGCATTCGATGAGTTCACCGGCTTATTGACGAATCCGGCCTTGCGCAGCGACTTCGACCATATCGTCTTCGACACCGCGCCCACCGGACACACCATCCGCATGCTGGAGTTGCCTGGCGCGTGGTCTGGCTATCTCAAAAACAATCCCGATGCCGCCGCCAACCTGGGGCCGCTGGTTGGACTGGAAAAAAAGCAGAGTCAGTATGCCGATGCGGTCAAGGCCCTGGCCGACCCGGCGCAAACCCGCCTGGTACTGGTCGCGCGAGCGCAACTCTCCACGCTCGAGGAAGCCGCCCATACCCATGACGAACTTTATACCATTGGACTGAGATCCCAGTACCTGGTCATCAATGGTGTTCTTCCCCAAAAGGCCGCCGAGGGCGATCCGCTGGCCACCGCGATCTTTGAAAGGGAACAGCGTGCGCTGGCCCAGCTTCCAGCCAAGCTCGCCACCTTGCCGCAGGATCGTTTGCCGCTCAAGCCTTTCAATTTGATGGGGGTGCAAGCCCTGCGCATGTTATTGGGCGAGCAATCGGACGGGCCGCTGGAGACCCTGCACGATCTGCCCGAGACCACCTTCCCGACCTTGTCGGAACTGATCGATGGGTTGAGCGCGCAGGGGCGTGGCTTGGTCATGATGATGGGCAAAGGGGGCGTGGGCAAAACCACGGTCGCGGCGGCCGTTGCGGTTGCCTTGGCCCAGCGCGGCCATCAGGTGCATCTGAGCACTTCCGATCCTGCCGCTCATCTCTCTTACACGCTCGATGGCACTTTGAAAAACCTGTCGGTCAGCCGTATCGACCCAAAGGTCGAAACCGGGAAATACCGCCAATTCGTGCTGGAAAACCATGGCAAGGGGCTGGATGCGGAAGGGTTGGCTGTGCTTGAAGAAGATCTGCGCTCACCCTGCACCGAAGAGATCGCGGTATTCCAGGCGTTCTCGCGCATCATCAAGGAAGCCGATGAGCATTTCGTCATCATGGACACGGCGCCCACCGGGCACACCTTGTTGCTGCTCGATGCCACGGGTGCCTACCACCGCGACATGGTGCGGCAGATGGGCAAGCCCGGCGAGCAGGTCATCACCCCGATGACGCAATTGCAGGACCCCGAAAAGACCAAGGTGATCATCGTGACGCTGGCCGAAACCACCCCCGTGCTGGAAGCGGCCAACCTGCAAGACGACTTGCGCCGCGCGGGCATCGAGCCGTGGGCCTGGGTGATAAACGGCAGCCTGGCCGCCGCTCGTCCGGCATCGCCTTTCCTGGTGACGCGCGCCAACCGCGAATTGCCGCTGATCGCCGAGGTGCGGGACCGGTATGCCAAGCGTTTCGCAGTGGTTCCATTACAGGCGCAGGAGCCGGTTGGCATCGACTTGTTGGGGCGCATGGCAACCCACTGACATTGAAGCTGTTTTCCTCAGTTA
>WOZN01000070.1 GCA_011620245.1 Acidovorax sp. | reverse complement strand
GGTCTGCGTCGTCGCGGCCCAATTCGCCCGCCGCTGCCTTGGGCTTGCGGCCGCGTTTGGCAGGGGCCGTCTTGACCTCGGCGGCGCCAGCGGCCTTGGCGGGGCGGCCAGGGCGCTTTTTGGGGGTTTCGTCGCCGTCGGATGGGGCCGCCGTGGCGCGGGCAGGCTCCTTTTTCAGCAATTCATCGGCAGCTTTGGTCAACTCGGCAGAACTTTTCACGGGCACAGATTTCACTTCTTTCTTGGCAGCCGGGGCAGGGGTTGCAGCAGCGGCCTTGTGGGGCGCGGCTTTGGCCGGTGCTTTGGCAGTGGTTTTGGAGACAGCCTTCGCGGCATTGCCTGGGGCGGACTTGGGCAGCTTCGCGGACTTTTGAGCGGGCATGGAACAACCTCGGAGTCAAAAACGGACACAAAGAAAACGCAAGCGCCTCAGATCCCGGCGCGGGGGCATTGCAAAAGCAGGGCTTCTGCAGTTGGAGGAATAATCCTCAGAGACAAGATGTCTGGGCGAACATTTGGTGTGCAGTCCTTGCGATAAGTGGGCCCATCAGCGCATAGGTGCGTGGCTGTATCCATGGCCCGGCTCGGAGGTGCTGCTGTCGCTCTTGCCGAAAAACCCTACATTGTACCGGCTGCACGAGATTTCAAGAGGTGTGCGGCAATATGCCTTGCAGCGCATTGCGCCGCTGTTCCAGGGCGCGGTAGCGTTCCAGCGCGGTGGGGTCTTGCGCCGCCTGAAGGATCAGGGCTTTTTGCTGGGCATTGATGTCTTCGATGAGCATGCGGTTCAGCAGATCGCGCAGCTCCAGCCGCAATTCGTGCAGATCGCCGTCGGTCTGGGCGTGCGAGCCGGTCATCACTTTCACTGCCAGGGCTTCACAGGGGTGGCCGCGCAGGCTTTCCCGCAGCAGCGCCCAGGCCTGCGGGCCGTGCTCGTGGAACTGCCCTTCCAGCCAGTTGAACAGCGGGCCATGCGGGGCGGGCTGGGCGCACAGTGTGGCGTGGTCGTCCTGCGTCAGATCTTCCAGAAACGCCATATGCGACAACAGCAGCCTTGCGGCGTGGTCTGCGCGGCTGGCGGTGGGCGTGCGCGGCAGGCGTGGCTGGGGCGGCCAGGGTGCGGCGTCCTTTTTTTTCCAGCTGCCGCCTTTCCAGTCGCCGCTTTTGCGATAGGGCAGTTTCTGGGGCGAACCGTATATGCCACTGCCTGGCGGTGGCCAGCCGGGATCGGCAGGCAGGCCCCATGGAGGCTCGTCCGCTGGTGCGCCGGCATGGCGGTGCGGCGCAATGGCGCCGGGGTGGCGCGCTGCCTCCTGGGCGGCGGTCTTGCTCCAGAGGTCGGACAGGTCGTGGGCGTCCAGCTGGGCCAGTTGGGCCAGCTCGGTGAGCACCTGGCGCCGCAGCACCCCCTCGGGCAGGGCGCTCCACAGCGGCCGGGCATTGCTGGCCATGTGCGCGCGGCCCTCTGCCGTGCCCAGGTCGCAGCTTTCGCTGGCGGCTTCGACCAGGAAGCGGCTCAGCGGAACGGCATCGCGAATGAGGCGGGCAAAGGCGTCGGCGCCATGTGCGCGCACAAAGCTGTCCGGGTCGTGCTCGGGCGGCAGAAACAGAAACTTGATGCTGCGCGTGTCGCTGGCATGGGGCAGGGCGCCGTCGAGCGCCTTGCGGGCCGCCCGGCGGCCGGCGGCATCGCCATCAAAGCTGAACACCACCGATTCGGTGAAGCGCAGCAGTTTTTGCACATGTTCGGGCGTGCAGGCCGTGCCCAGCGTGGCCACGGCGTTCGGGAAACCCAGTTGCGCCAGCGCCACCACGTCCATGTAGCCCTCGGTCACCAGCGCAAAGCCCTGCTCGCGGATGGCGGTGCGGGCCTCGAACAGGCCATAGAGCTCGCGGCCCTTGTGGAACACCGGGGTTTCCGGCGAATTGAGGTATTTGGGTTTTTCATCGCCCAGCACCCGGCCGCCAAAGCCGATGCATTCGCCCTTGACGTTGCGGATCGGAAACATTACCCGGTCGCGAAAGCGGTCGTAGCGTTTGCCGCCATCTTCGTCATTGACGATGACCAGCCCGCTTTCTTCGAGCAGCGGGTCGTCGTAATGCGCAAAAACACTGGCCAGGCTGCGCCAGCCTTCGGGCGCATAGCCCAGGCCATAGCGCTTGGCCACCGCGCCCGACACGCCCCGGCCCTTGAAATACGCCACGGCCCGGGGTGATATGCGCAACTGCTGGCGATAAGCATCTGCGGCCTTTTCGAGCACATCGGTCAATGTGGCCTGTTTTTGCCGGGCGGCGGCGGCGCGCTCCTTTTCCTGGGGGGAAATGCCATCGTCGGGCACCTGCAGGCCCACCTGCCGGGCCAGGTCCTGCACGGCCTCGACGAAACCCATGCCCGCGTGTTCCATCAGAAAGCTGATGGCGTTGCCGTTCTTGCCGCAACCAAAACAGTGATAGAACTGCTTGGCGGGGCTGACGCTGAAGGAGGGCGACTTTTCGCTATGAAAAGGGCACAGCCCCATGAAATTGGCACCGCCCTTCTTGAGCTGCACATAGCGGCCCACGATGTCCACTACGTCAACGCGCGCGAGCAGTTCCTGAATGAAAGATTGGGGGATGGACACCCGGGTATTTTGAACCTAGAAACGGCGGTTGGATGCGCCTGCCAGTGCCGTGATCGGGGTGCCAGGCAAGGCTGAGCGCTGCGGCTCCAACAGCACCTGCGGCCAGCGCTCGCCATAAACGGGACATTGGCAATTTCCGCATCCCTTAGAACCTGTTCACGATCTCAGAACCCGTTCACGTTCTCAGTTGTCGAAAGGCTTTGGGCGCGGCGTGTTGTCGCTCGATGGCGGCAGGATGGGCAGCGTGAGCTTGGGCTGCTCGCCCGTCAGCGTCTTGAGAAAGGCCACGATCTTGGCGTTTTCGTCGGCGGTGAAGGTGCGGCCGAGCTGAATGCGGCCCATGGTGGTCACGGCCTGCGTCAGCGTGTCGGCCGCGCCGTCGTGGAAGTAGGGGTAGGTCAGCTCCACGTTGCGCAGCGTGGGTACCTTGAAGTTGAAGCGGTCGGCGTCCTTGCCCGTGACGGCAAAGCGCCCCTGGGCGCCGGTGGTGTCCTTGTAGGGCTCGACGACACCCATCTTCTGGAACGAGTTACCGCCCACGGCGGGGCCGTTGTGGCAGGACACGCAACCGCTGTTCTTGAAGAGCTGGTAGCCCGCGATCTCGTCCTTGCTCAGTGCGTTGGTCTTGCCAACCAGCCATTGGTCGAAGCGCGAGTTGGGGGTGACCAGTGTTTCTTCGAACGTGGCGATGGCCAGCGTGACCTGGTCGATATCGATCGGCTCCTTCTTGAACGCATTCTTGAACTCGGTCCGGTAGGCGGGGATGGATGTCAGTATGTTGACGGCCAGCTCGTGGGTGAAGGCCATTTCGCCAGGGTTGTCGATGGGGCCGCCGGCCTGGGCTTGCAGGTCCTTGGCGCGGCCATCCCAGAACTGGGCCAGGTTCATGCTGGAGTTGAGGACCGTGGGCGAGTTGATGGAGCCCTTGTGCCAGTTGTGGCCGATCGAGGTCTTGAGGTTGTCGCTGCCGCCCATGCTCAGGTTGTGGCACGAGTTGCAGGAAATGAAACCCGAGCGCGACAGGCGCGGGTCGAAGAACAATTTCTTGCCCAGTTCCACCATTGCAGGGTTTGTGACCTTGGCGGGCTTGATCGGGGAAATGGGCTCTTTGTCTGCAGCCTGCAGGGGGCCGGTGACCAGCAGCGCAGCCGATGTGGCAAGAGCTGCGGCAACGGCTTTCATGAGGGGGGGCAATCGGGTGTTCATTCGTTACTCCATAAATACCTGGCTGTGGGTGAATGCGCCTTCCGGCACGCTGGCGTGCAGGGAGACGGCCGCCGGGCTGGCGCAGCCAGGCGACTGCGCGACCTCTTTGAGCGCCGGGGCGGATCCCCCGGTTGGGAGCCCCACCCTGAACACCCTGGACTCAGTCCAGACTGGCAGATTGATTCTATTCCCTATAGCAGGTATGGTTATTGCGTTGCGTCAAACGCCAGCGCGGGCAGGGCCGCGCGGCGGGTAAAGTTCGAGGTTGTCCCGCATTGGAGAATCTTCATGACCGTCAGCATCTACGATCAGCACCTGCCCCGCACCGAAGCCAACTTCGCACCCCTGTCGCCCCTGGGGTTCATCGAGCGCACCGCCGAGGTGTACCCTGACCGCCTGGCCATCGTGCACGGCGATTTGCGCCAGACCTGGGCGCAAACCTACGCGCGCTGCCGCCAGCTGGCCAGCGCGCTGGCGCTCTCGGGCATTGGCAAGAACGACACCGTGGCCGTGATGCTGCCCAACACGCCGCCCATGGTGGAGGCGCATTTTGGCGTGCCCATGGCGGGCGCGGTGCTCAATGCCCTGAACACGCGGCTCGATCCCGAGGCCATCGCCTTCATGCTCGACCATGGCGAGGCCAGGGCCGTGATCGTGGACCCCGAGTTCGCCCCCACCATGGTCAAGGCGCTGGCGCTGCGCCAGCGCCAGACGCCGCTGCTGCTGATCGAGGTGGAGGATGCCGTTTACGGCCCCGCCAGCCAGCGGCTCGGCAACACCACCTACGAGGCCTTCCTGGCCGGCGGCGACCCGCAGTTCGCCTGGGAATTGCCCGCTGACGAATGGGACGCCATTGCCCTCAACTACACGTCAGGCACCACGGGCAACCCCAAGGGCGTGGTCTACCACCACCGGGGCGCGGCCACCAACGCCGTCAGCAATGTGCTGGAATGGGACATGCCCAAGCACGCCGTCTATCTGTGGACGCTGCCCATGTTCCATTGCAACGGCTGGTGTTTCCCGTGGACGGTAGCGGCGCGTGCAGGCGTCAACGTGTGCCTGCGCCGCGTCGAGGCGCAGGCGATTTTTGACGCCATTCGCAACCATGGCGTCACGCATTACTGCGGCGCGCCCATCGTGCATGGCCTGCTGGTCAACGCGCCCGCCGCGATGAAGGAAGGGGTGCCCGCGGGCGTGAAAGCCATGGTGGCGGGCGCCGCGCCGCCCGCCTCGATGATCGAGGGCATGGAGAAGATGGGCTTTGACCTCACCCATGTCTATGGCCTCACCGAGGTGTATGGCCCGGCCACGGTGTGCGCCAAGCACGATGCGTGGAACAGCCTCGACATCGGCGAGCGCGCCCGCCTCAACGCCCGCCAGGGCGTGCGCTACCACCTGCAGCGCGATGTGCAGGTGCTCGACCCCGAAACCATGCAGCCCGTGCCCTGGGACGGCGAAACCATGGGCGAGATCATGTTCAAGGGCAACATCG
>WOZN01000227.1 GCA_011620245.1 Acidovorax sp. | reverse complement strand
AGCCGCAGCGCTGCCTTGCTGGCAGCCCAGCGGCTGGGCCTGTCGCTGCCGCCGCTTGCATGATGCCGCCTGAAACGCCGGGGGCCGCTGCACGCTGGCCCTGGCCGTCGCTGCGCTGGGAGCGCGACGAGGTGTTGCGCGAGCAGGTCGCGCTTGTGCGGCAAAACTTTCCCATGACCCTGCTGGCCTCGCTGGCCACGGCACTGGGCACGATGTGGGTGATGGCCGGCGTGGTCGATTCGCTGGCGATGGCCGCATGGCTGGTCACACATATGCTGGTGATGATGGGGATCTATCTCTCGCTGCGCAGCATGGAGCCGGCTACCGCAGCCGCCCGCGCATCGGCCTACAAGCTGCTGGCCTGCATGGCCGGCATGGGGCTGAGCTGGGGCAGCCTGGGCCTGGTGGTGATGCAATGGGGCAACGCCCGCAGCGTGGTCTATGCGATCGGCATCGTCAGCACGGTGTCATCGGGCGCCCTGGGGCTGGGTGCGCCGCTGTACCGCGCCTACCTGGCCTACCTGATCTGCGCCATCAGCGGCGTGCTGCTGGCCATTGCCCTGGCAGGCGGGCCGATGCTGTGGCCCGCGCTGTTGCTCACGCTGGGGTACTTCGGCCTGACCTGCATGCAGGCCAGCACCACCGACACGGCCACCCGCCGCAGCATTGCCCTGAAACTCGAAAACCAGCGCCTGGTGGGAGAGCTGCGCGCCGAATCCCAGCGCGCCCTGGCGGCCCAGAAGACTGCTGAAAAGGCCGACCGCGACAAGTCACGCTTCCTGGCGGCGGCCAGCCACGACCTGCGCCAGCCCCTGCATGCCATGGGGCTGTTTCTGGAGAGCCTGCAGCGCAGCCCCCTGAACGCGCGCCAGCAGACGGTGCTGGACCATGCGCGTGCCGCATCCAGCGCCGCAGCCGAAATGCTCACCACCTTGCTCGACTACTCGCGGCTGGAAGCTGGTGTGGTCAAGGTGCGCCCTGCGGCGTTTGCCGTGCAGCCCCTGCTCACGGCCCTGGAGCAGGAATTTGGCGTGCAGGCCGACAATGCCCGCCTCATTTACCGCACGCACGAAACCTCACTGGCCGCGCATGCCGACCGCTCGCTGGTGGGCCTGGTGATGCGCAACTTCATCTCCAATGCGCTGCGCTACACCACCCGGGGCGGCGTGCTGATTGCGTGCCGCCGGCGCGGCCAGCGTGTGGCGCTGGAGGTGTGGGACACCGGGATCGGCATACCCCAGCACCAGTGGGACGACATCTTTCAGGAATTCCTCCAGCTCGACAACCCGGAACGCGACCGGCGCAAGGGCCTGGGCCTGGGCCTGGCCATCGTGCACCGGCTGGTGAAGGAGATGGGGGGCACCACGGTCGAGCTGCGCTCGCAACCGGGCCGAGGCTCGGTGTTTCGGCTCTGGATGGATGCGTGGGACAGCGCACTGGAGGATGAAGCCGCGCCAACCCCCGATGACCACAGCCTGGAGGGCCTGCATGTACTGGCCATCGATGACGACGAGGCGGTGCGCCTGGGCATGCAGTCGCTGCTGCAAAGCTGGGGCTGCCAGTGCACCGTGGCCGGCTCGGGCGCCGACGCGCTCGAATGCCTGGGCGACGACACGCCTGACCTCATCATCACGGACTTCCGGCTGCGCCAGGAGGAAACCGGCAAGCAGGTGCTGCAGGCGCTGCGCACCCATCTGGGCATTGCGGTGCCGGCCATCATCATGACGGGCGACACCTCGCCCCAGCGCCTGCGTGATGCGCAAAGCACATCGGCCCTGCTGCTGCACAAGCCCGTGTCCACCAGCCAGCTGCGCGAAGCCATGGTGCAGCTCATGGCCCAGCCACCACAGCCCACCCAATCAGCCGGTGCAGCGCTGCAACCGGACGACGAAAGCGCGGCTACAGCCAGCGACGCAGCAGGCCCATGATGCGGTCGAACCGCGGGCCATACGGCGGGTAGAGCAGCGAGCCCATGGCCCAGCGCGACTGCACCAGCACCGACTTCTGGTGACAAAAGCGCAAAAAGCCCTGCTCGCCGTGGTAGGCGCCCCAGCCGCTATCGCCCACGCCGCCAAAGGGCAGGTTGCTGTGGGCGATGTGCATGAGCGTGTCGTTCACCGTAACGCCGCCACTGACGGTGCGGCGCAGCACATCGCCCTGCACCGTTTCATTGCGGCCAAACCAGTACAGCGCCAGCGGGCGCGGGCCAGCGCTGATGTGGGTGATGGCATCGTCGAGCCGGTCGTAGGAAATCACGGGCAGGATGGGGCCAAAAATCTCCTCCTGCATCAGACCCATGCCCGACGTGGCACCGAACACCAGCGTGGGCGCCATCTGGCGGCTGACCCCATCGCCCAGCGTGCCCACGGTGGTGGCCACGGGCTTGCCCCTGGCAGGATCGATGGTATGCACCTCGGCGCCCTGCGTCTGGGCCTGCTGCAGCATGGTGCGCAGCCGCGCATAGTGGCGCGGCGTGATGATGGAGGCGTAATCGGGGTTGCCCTCGATGCTGGGAAACAGCCGCGCCACCGCGGCCTGGTAGGCCTGTGCAAACTCGGCCTCGCGCCCGCGCGGCAGCAGCACGTAATCGGGGGCAATGCAGGTCTGGCCCGCATTGAGCAGCTTGCCGTGCGCAATCTTGAGCGCGGCGTCCTGCATGTCGCAATCGGCGTCCAGGATGCACGGCGACTTGCCCCCCAGCTCCAGCGTGGTGGGCGTGAGGTTTTGCGCTGCCGCCTGCGCCACCTTGCGCCCCACCGCGGTGGAGCCGGTGAACACCAGGTGGTCGAACGGCAGCGACGCCACCAGCGCTGCCGTGGCCGCATCGCCCTGGACCACGCAAAACTCATCGGCCGCAAAGAACTGCGCCACCAGCAGGGCCAGCTGGGCCGATGTGTGGGGCGTGAGCTCGCTGGGCTTGAGCATGACGCGGTTGCCCGCCGCCAGCGCCGTGATGGCGGGGGCCAGCGCCAGTTGGACGGGGTAGTTCCAGGGGGAAATCACGCCCACCACGCCCAGCGGCTGGCGCGCGATCCAGCCATGCGATGGCTGCAAGAAGAAGGGCGTGCGCACCTTCTGCGGCTTCATCCAGCGCGGCAGATGGCGCAAGGTGTGCGACAGCAATGTGCGCAGCACGAAAAAATCGGCCACCTCGGTCAGGCGCGGCGAGCGCATGCCGAAATCGGCCTGCACGGCGGCGGCCAGCACGGGCCCGTGCTCATCGAGCATCTTTTGCACGCGCAGCAGGCGCTCGCGGCGCACCAGCAGGGGCACGTCAATGTACTCACGGCTGGCCCGGTGCTGAAGACGGAACTGGGCGCGGATATCGTCAGGTGTCATGGCGGCCATCATAGAAGACCGCCCGTCGCCTGAAACGTAAGAACGTGAACACGTTCTTAACGTGTTCACGTTCTAAGAACTGTTCCTGACCCGCCTATTTCGGCTTTAGCCTAGGTTTAGTGCAGCCCGCGCGGCTCACGCGGTGGTCGCGGCTCCACATCCACCACCTCGTCGGCTCCGGGCAGCACGCCAGCGCGGCGTGCGGGCGTGCCGGCGGCGGGTGCGGGGCGGCGCGCGGACGACCAGCGTGCGCTGGAGCGGTACACCGTGCTCCAGCCCGTGCGCGGATCGACCCGCATGGCCCAGGGCATTACAGGTCGGCCCGTGAGGCGCGCCCAAAGCGCACGCAGACCCCAAGCCAGCGCCAGCACCAGCACGGCCGCCAGCAAACTCAGAAACATCACCAGCCCGGCCACCACCACCACGGCCCGAATGAGCCAGCGGGTCAGGCCCGTCAAAAAATCGTTCAAACAACCCCCTTGGCCATCATGCCGACATGGATGCGTTGAAGTGGAACACGCCGGGCTCCTGCACCGGATCGACACCGACCGAGATCACGCTCTTGGGCGGGAAACGCCCCTCCAGCAGCAGCTTGGACAGCGGGTTCTCGATGCGCTGCTGGATCGCCCGCTTGAGCGGCCGCGCACCAAACACCGGGTCGAACCCCACCTTGGCCAGTTCGGCCAGGGCCGCGTCCGACACCTGCAGATCCAGATCCATCTTGGCCAGCCGGGTTTGCAGCAGCTGCAGCTGGATCTTGGCGATCTTGGCAATTTGCTGGGCATCGAGCGCATGGAACACCACGATCTCGTCGATGCGGTTCAAAAACTCGGGGCGGAAATGGTTCTTGAGCTCGCCCCACACCGCTTCCTTGATGTCCTCCGAGTCCTGCCCCACCATGGCCTGGATCAGGTGCGAGCCGATGTTGCTCGTCATCACGATCACCGTGTTCTTGAAGTCCACGGTGCGGCCCTGGCCATCTGTCAGGCGGCCGTCGTCGAGCACCTGCAGCAGCACGTTGAACACGTCGGGGTGGGCCTTTTCCACCTCGTCGAGCAGCAGCACCGAATACGGCTTGCGGCGCACGGCTTCGGTCAGGTAGCCACCCTCTTCATAGCCCACATAGCCAGGAGGCGCGCCAATCAAGCGTGCAACGCTATGCTTTTCCATGAATTCACTCATGTCGATGCGCACCAGATGATCTTCGCTGTCGAAGAGGAAACCTGCCAGCGCCTTGCACAGCTCGGTCTTGCCCACGCCCGTGGGGCCGAGGAACATGAACGAGCCCGTGGGGCGGTTCGGGTCGGACAGGCCCGAGCGCGAGCGGCGGATGGCGTTGGCCACGGCGGCAATCGCCTCGTCCTGGCCCACCACGCGCTCGTGCAGCTTTTCCTCCATTTGCAGCAGCTTGTCCTTCTCGCCCTGCATCATCTTGGCCACGGGAATGCCTGTGGCGCGGCTCACCACTTCGGCGATTTCCTCGGCGCCCACCTGGGTGCGCAGCAGGCGGTTGGGCTGCGCCGCGCCGTCCTTGCCTTCTTCCTTGGCCTGGGCTTCCTTGAGCTGATTTTCCAGCTCAGGCAGCTTGCCGTATTGCAACTCGGCCACCTTGTTGAAATCGCCCTTGCGCTTGAGTTCCTCGATCTGCTGCTTGACCTGCTCGATCTGCTCGCGCACCTGCTGGCTGCCCTGGGCCTGGGCCTTCTCGGCCTGCCAGATTTCATCGAGATCGGCAATTTCCTTTTGCAGGGATGCGATCTCTTCCTCGATCAGGCCAAAGCGCTTTTGCGAGGCTTCGTCCTTTTCGCGGCGCACGGCCTCGCGCTCGATCTGCAACTGGATCAGGCGGCGGTCGAGCTTGTCCATGACCTCGGGCTTGGAGTCGATCTCGATCTTGATCTTGGCCGCAGCCTCGTCGATCAGGTCAATCGCCTTGTCGGGCAAAAAGCGGTCGGTGATGTAGCGGTGGCTCAACTCGGCCGCGGCCACGATGGCCGGGTCGGTGATCTCCACGCCATGGTGCACTTCGTATTTTTCCTGCAGGCCGCGCAGGATGGC
>WOZN01000066.1:2545-5425 GCA_011620245.1 Acidovorax sp. | reverse complement strand
AACGCCTCGGAAGAAGACATCAAGAAGGCCTATCGCAAGCTGGCGATGAAGCACCACCCTGACCGCAACCAGGGTGATATCACCAAGGGCGCAGAAGAGAAGTTCAAGGAGGCCAAAGAGGCCTACGAGATACTTTCCGACGCCCACAAGCGCGCTGCCTACGACCAGTATGGCCATGCCGGCGTGGACCCGAACATGCGTGGCGCCGGCGGGTCTGGTTCGGAAGGGTTTGGTGGCTTTGCCGAGGCCTTCGGTGACATCTTTGGCGACATGTTCGGCCAACAGCGTGGGCGTGGCGCGGGGGGCCGTCAGGTCTACCGTGGCAGCGACCTCAGCTACGCCATGGAAATCACGCTCGAAGAGGCCGCGCGCGGCAAGGACGCGCAGATCCGCATTCCGTCGTGGGAAAGCTGCGACACCTGCCACGGCAGCGGCGCCAAGCCCGGCACCAGCGCCAAGACCTGCACCACCTGCAGCGGCAGCGGCACGGTGCAGATGCGCCAGGGTTTCTTCAGCGTGCAGCAGACCTGCCCGCACTGCCGCGGTACGGGCAAGATCATTCCCGAACCCTGCACCACCTGCCACGGCCAGGGCAAGGTCAAGAAGCAAAAGACGCTGGAAGTGAAGATTCCCGCAGGCATCGACGACGGCATGCGCATCCGCAGCACCGGCAATGGCGAACCTGGCACCAATGGCGGACCGCCGGGCGACCTGTACATCGAGATCCGCCTGAAAAAGCACGACATCTTCGAGCGCGACGGCGACGACCTGCATTGCCAGGTGCCCGTGAGCTTCATCACGGCGGCGCTCGGTGGCGAAATCGAGGTGCCCACGCTGCAGGGCAAGGCGGCCATCGACATCCCCGAAGGCACGCAGGCCGGCAAACAGTTCCGCCTGCGCGGCAAGGGCATCAAGGGCGTGCGCTCCAGCTACCCCGGCGACCTGTATTGCCACATCACGGTGGAAACGCCCGTCAAGCTCACCGAGCACCAGCGCAAGCTGCTGCGCGAGCTGGAAGACTCGCTGAAGAAGGGTGGCGGCCGCCACTCGCCCAGCGGCGAGAGCTGGACCGATCGGCTGAAAAACTTCTTCAGCTAAGGATGACCTGCACAACCCTCGCGCGTCGGTGGTAGTGCGGATCGGGGCGGGCCGCAAGGCGTCTTTTTGCAGCCAATAGCCCGGCTATTGGCAAGAAAAGCAACGCAGCGGATCGCCCGAGGCCGCGCTGCCACAGACCGCAGGGAGTTATGCAGGCCATCCCTGACCCCTGGTGCCTTGCGCAAAAGGCTGCCCTGCACCGCGCCTGGCAGCCTTTCTCCTGCCCCTGCTGTGCCCAGCCCGCCCACCCTGCGGCGGCGGACATTCCGGGGCCGCTACGATGGCAGCCATTCACACAAATGAAGCATCGCAATGGACGTCAACATTACTTTTCTGGGCGGCGCGGGCACGGTCACCGGCTCCAAATACCTGGTGCGCCACAACGACCACAGCATGCTGGTGGACTGCGGCCTGTTCCAGGGTTACAAGCAGCTGCGCCTGCGCAACTGGCAGCCCCTGCCCATTACGCCCCACCAGGTCGATGCCGTGGTCCTGACCCATGCGCACCTGGACCACAGCGGCTACCTGCCCCTGCTGGCGCGCGACGGCTATGCCAAGGCCATCCACTGCACCCCCGGCACACGCGACCTGTGCGCCATCCTGCTGCCCGACAGCGGCCACCTGCAGGAAGAAGATGCCGCCTTTTTGAACCGCCACCAGCTCTCGGAGCACGCACCCGCGCTGCCGCTCTACACCCGGCTGGATGCGCTGCACTGCATGAAGCAGTTCCGCACCCATGCGTTCCACAAGGCGTTTGAGCCGATTCCCGGCTGGCGCGTGACCTTCACGCCGGCCGGGCATATCCTGGGCGCCGCCAGCGTGCTGCTGGAAGTGGGCGGGCGGCGCATCCTGTTCTCGGGCGACCTGGGCCGGCCCGACGACCTGGTCATGAACCCGCCCGAGGCACCGCCCCAGGCCGATACCGTGCTGGTCGAATCCACCTACGGCGACCGCCAGCACCCGCAGGAAAACATCCTGCAAGAGCTGGCCCCCGCCCTGCAGCGCCTGGCCCAGCGCGGCGGCGTGGCCGTGGTGCCGGTGTTTGCCGTGGGGCGGGCGCAGATGGTGCTGCACGCGATCAACCTGCTCAAGAAGCAAGGCGTGATTGCGCGTTCACTGCCGATTTTTCTGGACAGCCCCATGGCCGTCAGCACCACTGGATTGTTCACGCACCACGCGGGCGAACACCGGCTGACTGCACATGAAGCAGATGCCCTGTCGCATTGCGCCACCATGGTGCAGACCACCGACGAGTCGAAGGCCCTGGCACGCCGCCACGGCCCCATGGTGATTCTTTCGGCCAGCGGCATGGCCACGGGCGGGCGCGTGCTGCACCATCTGGCGCTGTATGCGGGCGACCACCGCAACATGGTCATCATCACCGGCTATCAGGCGCCGGGCACGCGCGGCGCGCGCATCGCCAGTGGCGAAAAAACCATCCGCATCCATGGGCAGGACATCGAGGTGCGCGCCGAAGTGGTGCAGCTCACCTCTGCATCAGCCCATGCCGACGCCAACCAGACCCTGGCCTGGCTGCGCAGCATGGGGCACGCACCCGACCAGGTTTATGTGGTGCATGGCGAGATGGGCGCTACCGATATGTTGCGCCAGCGCATCAAGTATGAACTGCGCTGGCGCGCCGCTGTGCCCGAGCATGGCAGCACCCTGACCGCCTGACCGCACAAAACGGAGAGCACTGCAGGCGCAACGAAGCAAAAACATGAGCGCCTGGCGCCCGTCTCTATTGGTTTTCACATATAAAAGCCTCTGAAGTGCTTTGAA
>WOZN01000066.1:0-2445 GCA_011620245.1 Acidovorax sp. | reverse complement strand
CCTGGCGCCCGTCTCTATTGGTTTTCACATATAAAAGCCTCTGAAGTGCTTTGAAATCAAGCGCCAACAGCTCACTTTTTTGATGAACTAACCCCCTTGCACGACGAATGTCATCGCGTTCTGCGATGTCAAACACCAAAAATTGGGTAGAAAATGGCAAGTCTTCTCGAAAAACGAAGACTACACCCCCAATCCATGAAAAGCTCCGAGCGCAGTTTTGCGCGCCGCATTGACCTGACCTCGCTGCAACTCTTTGTGGCGGTGTGCGAGCTCGGCAGCATCGGCCGCGCGGCGGAGCGCGAGTTCATTGCCGCCTCGGCCGTCAGCAAGCGGCTTTCCGACCTGGAAACCGCCGTGGACACGGCCCTGCTCTACCGCCACAGCCGGGGCGTCACGCTCACGCCCGCCGGCGAAAGCCTGTTGCACCACGCGCGCACCGTGCTGTTCGGCCTGGAACGCATGCAGGGTGAGCTCAGCGAATATGCCAAGGGCGTGCGCGGCCATGTGCGCATGCACGCCAACATCTCGGCCATCGTGCAGTTCCTGCCCGAGGACCTGGGCGCCTTTTCGCGCGCGCACAGCCAGGTCAAGATCGACCTGCAGGAACACCTGAGCAGCGATGTGCTGCACGCGGTGCAGGAAGGCGCCGCCGATCTGGGCATCTGCAACACCGGCGGGCCCGTCGCCACCGACCTGCAAAGCCGCCCCTACCGCACCGATCGTCTGGTATTGGTTGTGCCCGCAGCGCACGCCCTGTCTGCGCAAGATGCTATTCATTTTGAACAAGTGCTGGACTGGGACATTGTCGGCCTGCACGCCAACAGCAGCATCAGCCTGGCCATGCGCGCCGCCGCTGCCGCTGCCGGCCGCCCGCTGCGCCAGCGCATCCAGGTCACCGGGCTCGATGCCATGTGCCGCATGATCGACAACGGCCTGGGCGTGGGCCTGCTGCCCGACCGCGCCTTTGCCCTCATGCACGGCGTGGGCCGGCTGCAGGCTGTGCCCCTGACCGACCCCTGGGCGCAGCGCGAGTTGCGCGTGGTGGCCCGCGACTTCGATGCCCTGCCCGTGACCGCGCGGCTGCTGGTGGAACATCTGCTTCCCCCATCGTCCGGCAATTTCACGCCCCCCTAAAATCCAACCACCCCACCCCTAGAAAAGAGACTGCCATGGGACGCACCCTGTACGACAAGATCTGGGACGAGCATGTCGTCCACACCGAAGAGGACGGCACCGCCATCCTCTACATCGACCGCCATCTGGTACACGAAGTGACCAGCCCGCAAGCGTTCGAAGGCCTGCGCGAGGCGGGCCGCAAGGTCTGGCGCATGAGCTCCATCGTGGCCACGGCCGACCACAACACGCCCACCACGGGCTGGGAAAACGGCTATGACGGCATCACCGACGCCACAGCCAGGGAGCAGATCACCACGCTGAACGACAACATGGCGCAGATCACGCCCGCCGCGTTCTTCCCCTTCATGCACAAGCGCCAGGGCATCGTCCATGTGATCGGCCCCGAAAACGGCGCCACCCTGCCCGGCATGACCGTGGTGTGCGGCGACAGCCACACCAGCACGCATGGCGCGTTTGGCGCGCTGGCCCACGGCATCGGCACCAGCGAGGTCGAGCATGTGATGGCCACGCAAACCCTGCTGGCCAAGAAGGCCAAAAACATGCTGGTGCAGGTGGACGGCCAGCTCGCCAAAGGCGTGACGCCCAAGGACGTGGTGCTGGCCATCATCGGCAAGATCGGCACCGCCGGCGGCACGGGCTACACCATCGAGTTTGCCGGCCCGGTGTTCCGCGCGATGAGCATGGAAGGCCGCATGACCGTGTGCAACATGGCCATCGAAGGCGGCGCGCGCGCGGGCCTGGTGGCGGTGGACGACAAGACCATTGAATACGTCAAGGGCCGCCCGCTGTCGCCCACGGGTGTGGAATGGGACCAGGCTGTCGCTTACTGGAAAACGCTGCACTCCGACGCCGATGCCGTTTTCGACACCGTCGTCAAGCTCGACGCCGCAGCAATAGTGCCGCAGGTCACCTGGGGCACCTCGCCCGAGATGGTGCTGGGCATCGACGCCCGCGTGCCCGACCCCGACAAGGAAAAAGACGCCAACAAGCGCGGCGCCATCGAACGGGCCCTCACCTACATGGGCCTGCAGCCTGGCAAGGCCATCAGCGACATCACCATCGACAAGGTGTTCATCGGCTCGTGCACCAACAGCCGCATCGAAGACATGCGCGAAGCCGCCGCCGTGGTGAAGAACCTGGGCCGCAAGGTGGCCGGCAACGTGAAGCTGGCCATGGTGGTGCCGGGCTCTGGCCTGGTCAAGGAGCAGGCCGAACGCGAAGGCCTGGACAAGATTTTTGTGGCCGCTGGCTTCGAGTGGCGCGAACCCGGCTGCAGCATGTGCCTGGCCATGAACGCCGACCGCCTGG
>WOZN01000045.1 GCA_011620245.1 Acidovorax sp. | reverse complement strand
GGGCTGTTTGCAAGGAGCGCCCTGGCTTCGACGGGCTCAGCCCGAACGGATGGGGTGAGACATCTGAGACAAGTCGCCAATCAGGCCAAATCAGCCGCTAGCGCTTATGCAATAAGCGCAATAAGCTATTTAAATAATAGCAAAATCTACCTAAAAGCAACCACGCAGCGGGCGCGTGGAGGGCGCATCCGGCTCAACCCTTGCGCAGGCGGTCCACCGTGTCGTGCAGGTGCTGCGTCCAGGCGCGCCGGTCACGGCCACCTGCCTGTTCGGGCACGCCGTAGTGCACCACGGCCTCGATGGCGGGCGCGCGCAGGGTGCGCCAGATGGAGCCCACCAGGGTTTCGTCGCCCATATAGCTGGGCGCGAAGCTGGTCACGCCGCTCGCCTTGTCGACAAATCGCAGGCCCACGGGCTGCACGAAGGCATCTGCCGTCACCGCCGCCTGCAGCAGGTTGGCATGAAACGGCAGCATGGTCCGGCCGTCGCCCGTGGTGCCTTCAGGGAAAACCGCCAGCACATCGCCACGCTCCAGCGCCTCGTGCATGGAGCGCACCATGCGCAGCGCATCGCGGCGCGAGTTGCGTTCGATGTAGAGGGTGCCCGCGGCGTTGGCCAGTGTGCCAATCACTGGCCAGGCCTGCACATCCGATTTGGAGATAAAACGGCAATGCCGCGCCGCGTGCATGACCGGAATGTCGAGCCACGACAGGTGGTTGGCCACCAGCACCACGGGCCCCGTCACGGGCGGGGTGCCGATGATGCGCAGCGAAATGCCCGCATGGGCCAGCAGCCGCATCGCCCAGGCCTGCACGCGGGCGTATTGCTGGTCGGGCGACAGCGCAGGAAAGCGCACCGCCACAATCGTCAGGCCCTTGAGGATATGGCCCAGCACGCGCAACAGGCGCCAGCAGGCCCGCAGATTATTCATGCCACACCCCCCGCACAACGCCAGCGGGCGGGCCGCACACAACAGGAGTGCACGGGTCAGCCGCGCTCGAAAGCCACCTGGCCGCCGACCAGCGTGGCGCGCACCTGGCCCGGCAACTCGTAGCCCGAAAACGGCGTGTGCTTGCCCTGGCTGCGCAAGGCGTCGTCCTGCACCGTCCAGGCGGCCTGCGGGTCGAGGATGCACAGGTCACCCACGCCGCCTTCCACGATCTGGCCCACGCTGGCCTGCAAGGTGCCCAGGGCGTTGCCCAGCACCCGCGCGGGCTCGCATGTGACGGTGGCCATGGCGCGCGGCAGCGGCACGCCGCTGTCCTGCGACCACTTGAGCGCCAGGCTCAGCAGCAGCTCCAGCCCCGTGGCGCCGGGCTCGGCCTCGGCAAAAGGCAGGGTCTTGGCGTCTTCATCGACCGGGTTGTGGTCGGACACCAGCGCGTCGATGGTGCCGTCGGCCAGCGCGGCATGGAGCGCGTCGCGGTCGCGCTGCTGGCGCAGCGGGGGCGAGAGGCGGGCGCGGCTGTCAAAAAAGCCGATGTCCAGGTCCGTGAGGTGCAGCGAGTTGATGCTCACATCGGCCGTGACCTTGAGGCCCTCGGCCTTGGCGCGGCGCAGCAGCTCCACCCCGGCGGCGCTGCTCAGGCGGCACAGGTGCATGCTGGCGCCGGTGGTCTTGAGCAGCTCGAAGATGGTGTGCAGCGCAATGGTTTCGGCCGCCACGGGCACGCCCGGCAGGCCCAGGCGCGTGGCCAGCGGACCGCTGGCGGCCACCCCACGCCCCAGGTGCATCTCTTGCGGGCGCAGCCACACGGTGTAGCCAAAGGTGGCGGCATATTGCAGCGCGCGCTGCAGCACCTGCGTGCTGGCCAGCGGCACCTCGGCCTGGCCAAAGCCCACGCAGCCCGCTTCGGTGAGCTCGGCCATCTCGGTGAGCACCTCGCCGGCCAGGCCACGCGTGAGCGCGCCCAGCGGAAACAGGCGCGACTGGTGCAGCTTCTCGGCGCGGAACTTGAGCATTTCCACCAGGCCCGGCTCGTCGAGCACGGGGTCGGTGTCGGGCGGGCACACGAGGCTGGTGACGCCCCCGGCCACGGCGGCGGCCATCTCGGATTCGAGCATGCCTTCATGCTCGTGGCCGGGCTCGCGCAGGCGCGCGGCCAGGTCTACCAGGCCCGGCAGCACGATGCAGCCTGCCGCGTTGATCACACGGTTGGGCGCGAACCCGGGCGGCACGCGGTTCACGCCCACGATGCGGCCGGCCGCCAGCGCGATGCTGCAGGTCTGATCGAAGCCCGAGGCGGGGTCGATCACGCGGCCGTTCTGGATCAGTATCTTCATGATTTCAAGCCAAATTGGCCGCCAGCGCTTACTGCATAAGCGCTAGCAGCTATCAATATCATTGCAAATGCATCACTCCCATACTCGCCCGCTGCCGCTTGCGCCGCAGCAGACCCCATGCGAGGGCCACCGTGGAACCGGCTTCGCCGGGCCAGGGGTGGCGTCCCCCCTTGGGGGCTGAGGGCCTGCGGCTCCAAGCCTGCCTGCGCAGGCTGGGACAGGCCGAAGAGGCCGCGCCTCTGGCCCTGCCACCGTGGCGCGAAGCGACTCAGGGGGGTCACGCTTCATTCCCCGCGACGATGGACATCACGGCCATGCGCACGGCGATGCCAAAGGTCACCTGCGGCAGGATCACGCTCTGCTTGCCATCGACCACGGCAGAGTCGATCTCCACGCCGCGATTGATGGGGCCGGGGTGCATGACGATGGCGTCGGGCCTGGCCAGCTGCAGCTTTTCGGGCGTGAGGCCGAAGCTCTTGAAATACTCGTGGCTCGACGGCAGCAGCGCGCCGCTCATGCGCTCGTTCTGCAGGCGCAGGGTGATGACCACGTCGGCATCCTTGATGCCCTCTTCGAGGTTGTGGCACACGCGCACGCCCATCTGCGCCATGTCGGACGGCACCAGCGTGCGCGGGCCCACCACGCGCACCTCGGGGCAGCCCAGGGTGGCAAGACCATGGATGTCGGAGCGCGCCACGCGCGAATGCTGCACGTCGCCGACGATGGCCACGGTGAGGTTGCTGAAATCCTTTTTGTAATGCCGGATGGTGTACATGTCCAGCAGCCCCTGCGTGGGGTGGGCGTGGCGGCCATCGCCAGCATTGATCACATGCACATGGGGCGCCACATGCTGGGCGATCAGGTAGGGCGCGCCCGACTCGCTGTGCCGCACCACAAACAGGTCGGCCGCCATGGCCGACAGGTTGGCGATGGTGTCGAGCAGCGACTCGCCCTTGGTTGCAGAACTGCGCGCGATGTCGAGGTTGAGCACGTCGGCCGAGAGGCGCTTGGCCGCGATCTCGAACGTGGTGCGCGTGCGCGTGCTGTTCTCGAAGAACAGGTTGAACACGCTCTTGCCGCGCAAGAGGGGCACCTTCTTGACTTCGCGGTCGTTCACCGAAACGAAGTTGGTGGCGGTGTCGAGGATATGCGTGACGATGTCGCGCGGCAGGCCCTCGATGGACAGCAGGTGGATCAGCTCGCCTTGGTTGTTGAGTTGGGGGTTGCGCTTGTGCAGCACGGGTCACACCTCTTTGACTTGGAATTGGAAGCGGCCCTGCTCGTCGCGCGCCAGCGCCAGCGACTGCGAGGACGGCAGCGCCACGCGGGCGGCCGCAAAGTCGGCCTGCACCGGCAGCTCGCGCCCGCCCCGGTCCACCAGCACGGCCAGGCGCACGCTGGCGGGCCGGCCATAGTCGAACAGCTCGTTGAGCACCGCGCGGATGGTGCGGCCGGTGTAGAGCACATCGTCGAGCACCAGCACATCGGCGCCGTTCACATCAAACGGCAGCGAAGTCTGCGCGCTGGCCGACAGGCCACGCTGGGCAAAATCATCGCGGTGCATCGCCGAGGACAGCACGCCAGGCGCGCCATCGAGCCCCAGGTCTTTTTGCAGGCGCTCGGCCAGCCAGGCGCCGCCCGAGGCAATGCCCGCCAGGCGCGTGGTGGGAGTCCACAAACTGCGCACGCCGCGCAACAGCTCGCGGTACAAAGCCTCGGCATCGAGAGACAGAGCCCCCACGCTTGCCACAGCATGTGCTGCGCTGCCCCCCGAGGGGGCTGATTTTCCTTGGGGCGGCCCGGCGGAAAATCCCCCGGCTGCGCCAGGATGGGAAGGGTTGCTCATGGAAGATTCCTCAAAAACTGCTCCAGGATGATGCAGGCCGAAGCGGCATCGGCGTCCTTGGCGCCACTGGCAATGGCTTCGGTGGTGCTGTAGCGCTCGTCCACCTCAAACACCTGCAGTCCGAAGCGCCCGCGCAACTGGCGGCCGAACTTGAGCGCGCGCTCGGTGTTCTCGTGGCTGGCGCCGTCGGGGTGGTAAGGCACGCCGATCACCAGGGCGTCGGGTTGCCATTCTTTGATGCGCTGCGCCACCTGCACGAAGCGGGCATCGCCATCGGCCTGTATGGTGGGCTGCGGCGTCGCGCTCCCAAGCATGCGATTGCCCATGGCCACGCCCGTGCGCTTGAGGCCAAAATCAAAAGCAAGAAAGGTCTGGAAATGCGCGGGAACAGCGGGCTGAGCGGGCAAGCCGGTCATGCGTGCCCCACATCGGGCGAGAGCATCCAGGCCTGCAGCCCCAGCAGCGCCAGCGCCTTGTCATAGCGCTGGGACACAGGCGTGTCGAAAATCACCGACAGATCGGCCGCCACCGTGAGCCAGGCGTTCTCGGCCAGCTCCGACTCCAGCTGGCCCTCGCCCCAGGACGAATACCCCAGCGTGACAAGCACCCGGCGCGGCCCGGCGCCGGTGGACAGCGCTTCGAGCACATCCTTGGAGGTGGTCATCTCCAGGCCGCCGGGGATGGTCATGGTGGAGGCATAGGCGGACTCATCGGTCTCGGCGCGATTCATCAGCATGGGATCGTGTAGCACAAAGCCGCGCTCGGTCTGCACCGGGCCGCCCTGGAACACCGGCTCTGCACGGAGATCCTCGCGCCGCAAGGACAGGCCGACCTTGTCGAAAAGCCCCTTGAGCGTGATGTCGGAGGGCTTGTTGATGATCAGGCCCAGGGCGCCGCGTTCACTGTGCTCACACAGGTACACCACACTGCGCGCGAAGGGCTCATCTTCCAGACCGGGCATGGCGATCAGGAAATGATGCGTCAGGTTGATGGGCGCAGAATCGGAGGACATTGGCCAATTTTAGCGGTGAACAGGGGCCCGCTTACGCCACCGGACTTATCTGGTTCCGCCGCGACCTGCGCGCGAGCCAATTTGCGGCTCTTTATCGGGCACCCGCCCAATGCCAGGGCTGCGCACGCTGCAGCGCTATGGAGGCGGTCAAGGCCGCGTGGGCTCTGCCTCTGCATCGGTGAAACCTGTCATGGTTGGGGCGGCGCCTCTTCCGTGCTCTGATCCTAGCAACGGCGGTTGATAGGCCCTCTCGGGCCGGTCAATACGAATCACGCCTCTGCAGT
>WOZN01000275.1 GCA_011620245.1 Acidovorax sp. | reverse complement strand
AGAAAATCCACCACGTAGCCGTGCATCAGCCGGTCCACCACATTGCCCACGGCCCCTCCGAGGATGCTGGAGAGCGCAAAGCAGAACAGCTTTTGCCCCGGGTGCGCGCGCAGCTGCCAGACGATGAACAGCGTGGCGGTCACACCGATGCCCGTGAACAGCCAGCGCTGCCAGCCGCCCGCGCCGGACAGGAACGAGAAGGCCGCACCGGTGTTGTGCGCCCGCACGACGTTGAAGAAGCTGGTGATGGTGCTGGCGTCGCCCAGCCGGTAATAGCCCAGGATCAGCGTCTTGGTGAACTGGTCGGCCATCAGGATGATGACCGCCCAGGCCAGCCAGGGCCACAGGCTGGCGCCCGGGCTGCGCACGGGCGCGGTGTTGCTGCGGGCCATCAGGCCACCTTCCGTTCTTCGCCACTGCCAAAGAGGTTGCTGGTGCAGCGACCGCACAGGGTGGGGTGGGCCGGGTCGTGGCCCACGTCGCTGCGGTAATGCCAGCAGCGCTCGCATTTGGCATCAGAACTGGCTCTGGCGCTTACCTGTAAAGCGCTTCCAGCTATTAATTCGATAGTGGATGTGATGAAGACGAACTTCAGGTCATCCCCCAGGCTGGCAAGCAGGGCGTGGTCCTCGGGTGCCGCCGTCAGCGCCACGTTGGCCTGCAGCGAGGCGCCCACCTGGCCGGTGGCGCGCAATGTCTCGATCTCTTTGTTCACCGCATCGCGGATCTCGCGGATGCGGCGCCATTTGGCCAGCAGGCCGTCATCGCTCTGGCCCAGCGCCGGGAAGGTCTCCAGAAAGATCGACTCGGAGTCGCCAAAGATCTTCCACGCCTCTTCGGCCGTGAAGCTCAGAAACGGCGCCATCCAGCGCAGCATGGCGTGCGTGATCTGGTGCAGCGCGGTCTGGGCGCTGCGCCGTGCCAGGCTCTTGGGGGCCGTGGTGTAGAGGCGGTCCTTGAGCACGTCGAGGTAAAAACCGCCCAGGTCTTCCGAGCAAAAGAGCTGCAGCTTGGCCACCACGGGGTGGAACTCGTACACCCGGTAATGGGCCAGCAGGTCTTCCTGGAACTGCGCGGCATGCACCAGGGCGTAGCGGTCGATTTCGAGCATCTGCTCGAAGGGCACGGCGTCCTTGGCCGGGTCGAAGTCGCTCACGTTGGCCAGCAAAAAGCGCAGCGTGTTGCGGATGCGGCGGTAGGCATCGACCACGCGCGCCAGGATCTTGTCGTCGATGGCCAGGTCGCCCGAATAGTCGGTGGCGGCGCACCACAGGCGGATGATTTCGGCGCCCAGCTTGCCGCTCACCTCTTGCGGCGAGACGGTGTTGCCCAGCGACTTGCTCATCTTCTTGCCCTGGCCGTCCACCGTGAAGCCGTGCGTGAGCAGGCCGCGGTAGGGCGCGCGGCCATAGATGGCGCTGGCCAGCAGCAGCGAGCTGTGGAACCAGCCGCGGTGCTGGTCGTGGCCTTCGAGGTAGAGGTCGGCCTCGGGGCCCTCGTCGTGGTGCATGCTGCTGTGCGTGCCGCGCATCACATGCCAGAAGGTGGAGCCCGAGTCGAACCACACTTCGAGGATGTCGGTGCTCTTGGTGTAATGCGCGGCGTCATCGGCGCCCAGCAATTCCTCGGTCGTCAGGCGGCTCCAGGCCTCGATGCCGCCCTGCTCGACGATGGAAGCGGCCTGGTCGATGATCTCCATGGTGCGCGGGTGCAACTCGCCCGAATCCTTGTGCAGGAAAAAGGGCAGGGGCACGCCCCAGCTGCGCTGGCGCGAGATGCACCAGTCGGGCCGGCCGGCGATCATGTCGCGCAGGCGCGATTTGCCGTTCTCGGGGTAGAAATGGGTTCGCTCGATGGCGGCCAGGGCGGTCTGGCGCAGCGTGCCGGGGGCCTTGTCGGTGGTGAACACGCCTTCGCCCTCGTCCATGCGCACGAACCACTGGGCGGCCGCGCGGTAGATCACCGGCGTCTTGTGGCGCCAGCAATGCGGGTAGCTGTGGGTGATGGTGGTGGTGCCCAGCAGGCGGCCAGCGGCCTGCAGCGCCTCGATGATGATGGGGCAGGCCTTCCAGATGTTCAGGCCGCCGAACAGCGCCAGCGATTCGTCATAGCGGCCGTTGCCCTGCACGGGATTGAGGATGTCCTCGTATTGCATGCCGTGCGCCAGGCATGAGTTGAAATCTTCCACGCCGTAGGCGGGCGCCGAATGCACGATACCGGTGCCGTCGGTGGCCGTGGCGTATTCGGCCAGGTACACGGGCGAGAGGCGGCGGTAGCCCGCATCCACATCGTGCAGCGGGTGCTCGAACTCCAGTCCGCCGAGGTTCTTGCCCTGGGTCACGGCCAGCAACTGGCCTTGCAGCTTCCAGCGCTGCAGGCAGGAATCGACCAGCGTTTCGGCCACGACCAGCAGGCCGCGCTCGGTGTCCACCAGCGCATAGGGCAGATCGGGGTTGAGGTTGAGTGCCTGGTTGGCTGGAATCGTCCAGGCGGTGGTGGTCCAGATGACGGCAAAGGCGTCCTTGGCCAATGCGGGCAGGCCGAAGGCGGCGGCCAGCCTGGCCGGGTCCTGTGCCTTGAAGGCCACGTCCAGCGTCTGGCTCTTCTTGTCCTGGTATTCGATTTCGAACTCGGCCAGCGATGAGCCGCAGTCAAAGCACCAATACACGGGCTTGAGGCCGCGGTATATGTAGCCGCGTTCCATCACGCGCTTCAGGGCGCGCAGCTCGCCCGCCTCGTTGGCGTAGTTCATGGTCTTGTAGGGGTTGTCCCATTCGCCCAGCACACCGAGGCGCTTGAAGTCAGCCATCTGCTGTGCGATCTGCTCGGTGGCAAAGGCGCGGCTCTTGGCCTGCATCTCGTCGCGCGGCAGGTTGCGGCCGTACAGTTTTTCGATGGCGTTCTCGATCGGCAGGCCGTGGCAGTCCCAGCCGGGCACGTAGAGCGCGTCGAAGCCTTCGAGCTGGCGCGCCTTGGTGATCATGTCCTTGAGGATCTTGTTGACCGCATGGCCGATGTGGATCTGTCCGTTGGCGTAAGGCGGGCCGTCGTGCAGGATGAACTTGGGCTTGCCGCAGCGTGCATCGCGCAGCTTTTTGTAGATGCCCTGGTCTTCCCATTCCTTGACCCAGCCGGGCTCGCGCCTGGGCAGATCGCCACGCATGGGGAAGGGCGTGTCGGGCAGGTTCAGCGTGCTGCGGTAATCGGTGGGTGCGGGGCTGGCGTTGTCGGACATGGATGGGCCTTAAAGCGGGGCATTCCGGGGCGGACCCGGGTCAAAACGGGAAGAGGGCACGAGAGGCGAAGGAGTCGCCCGGGTAGGCGCTGCGCAGCGCAGCCACCTCAAGGGCTCGCAAAGCAATAACTTGTACTTTTGCCTGGCCATCTTTGGGCGCATTGCGTCGTTGCAAATCGCTTGTTTAGCAGAGCTAAACGGCGCGCTTTGCGCCTCGCACTGCATCCCAAATCCGGCCGTCAAAATGCATCAGTTATTACTTTACGAGCCCTGAATTCGGTCGCGCGTGGTCTGGCGCCGGGTCTCGGTATCGGAGGGGGCGTGGGCGGATGCAAAGCAGGCGCGTGCATCGGCGCAGTCTTTTGCAATGCCCGCCGTCAGGGCATCGAGACTGTCGTATTTCAGCTCGTCGTGCAGTTTGTGCAGCAGTTCCACGCGGATGATTTTACCGTACGCCCCTTCGGGCCCCAGATCGGCGGGCCAGGCCAGGCAATGGGTTTCGAGCAGCACGCGGCCCCCGTTCACGTCCGCCGGATCGAGCGAGGGGCGCACGCCCAGGTTGGCCACGCCCGGCAGCGGCGCGTCACCGAGGCCGTGCACCCGCACGGCAAAGATGCCGCTGGCGGCGGGTTTCCAATGGGCAAAGCGCAGGTTGAGGGTGCGAAAGCCATCTCCGGCCTCGGCGCTGCTGGCGCCCAGCGCGCGCCCGAGCTTGCGCCCATGCACCACATGGCCGCTGATGGTGTAGGGCCGGCCCAGCAGGCGGGCCGCGGCAGCCATGTCGCCGCGCTGCAGCGCCTCGCGCACGGCCGAGCTGGAAACGCGCATCCCGTGCACCTCGTAACTGTTCATGCGCGCCACGTCGAACCCGTGCGCCGGGCCTGCGGCGTCGAGCATGGCGTAGTCGCCCGCCCGCTGGGCGCCAAAGCGGAAGTCATCGCCCACCAGCACATAGCGCGCCCCCAGGCCGCGCACCAGCACTTCGTCGATGAAGGCCTCAGGCGACTGCGCAGCCCGCCGGGCGTCGAACGGCAGCACCACCGTCTGCTGCACGCCGCAGCGCTCCAGTTCGGTGAGCTTGTCGCGCAGCGTGCCGATGCGTGCCGGGGCCAGGTCCGGCTTGTGGTGCACGCCCGCGAAATAGTCGCGCGGATGGGGCTCGAAGGTGAGCACGCAGCTTTCCACGCCGCGGTGGGCGGCCTCGCTGTTCAGCAAGGCCAGCATGGCCTGGTGGCCCCGGTGCACGCCGTCGAAATTGCCAATGGTCAGCGCGCAGGCATGGGCGATGCCAGGGTGGTGGAAACCGCGAAAAATCTTCATTGGTTTGATATTGTTTTGATAGCTGCTTACGCTTGTACATCAAGCGCCAGACGCCAATCTGTCATGAAAACGGAGTATATTGTGACCCACAGGCCGCCAGAGGCAGACGGCCTGCGAGACATCTGCGTTCCGAATCCTTCACGACTGACGCCAAACAGGCCCAGGCAAGCCGCCTGCCACAAAGGCATGTACCGTTGTGGCCCCCTTGTTTGCGTAAGTCCTATTCTTGTGTACTTTTGTTCCAGGAGGCGTGTTTTGAAGGTCTTGAAGCTGTCAGCCCAAGGGCTGCCCCAATCGTGGATCACGCTGGAGCAGGCGGTGATTCACTACGCCGCCGGGGAGGTGCGCTGGGAAGCGGGCGGACAGATCGCCCGTTTCCGGGGCGGCTACAGCGCCATCACGGGCGAGCAATCGGTGATTGCCGTCAACAGCATCATCGGCACCCGCGGCGTGCCGGGCATCAACCCCTTCGATCTCAAGCCCAGCCTCACCAACAGCAAGCTCTTCGTGCGCGATCGCAATGTGTGCGCCTATTGCGGCGGCCATTTCCACGAACAAGACCTCACGCGCGAGCATATCGTGCCCTTTGCGCGCAACGGCCAGAACCACTGGATGAACGTGGTCACCGCCTGCCGCCCCTGCAACCACCGCAAGGGCCCGCGCACGCCCGAGCAGGCCCATATGCCGCTGCTGTATGCGCCCTATGTGCCCAGCCTGTGGGAAGACTTCATCCTGCGCAACCGGCGCATCCTGGCCGATCAGATGGAGTTTCTGATGGCGCACGTGCCCAAATCATCGCGCTTGCTGGTCTGACGGGGCGGCCCTTTCCCTGGGTGTTTAGGGATGCGGAAATTGCCAATGTCCCGTTTATGGCGAGCGCTGGCGGGATGC
>WOZN01000122.1 GCA_011620245.1 Acidovorax sp. | reverse complement strand
TTCATGCGGCCTGGCAAGGGATACAAAGCGGTCAACTGCCGTTTTTAGGTTCAATGGCCACGCTCAGGCGCACCCGCACAGACGCGCCCCAGCTGCAGCGCCAGGCGCTGCAAGGCCTGCCAGGGGTCGGTGGGCCAGTCGGGCACCTTGAGGCCCTTGACGATGCCATCGACCAGATGGGCCGACTGCAGCAGGCGGTTGGCGCTGGTGTCGCTCAGGCGCGGCAGGATGCGTTCATACAGGCGCTCTTTTGCGCCCCAGACGCGGCCCTCGCGCAGGGCCATGGGCAGCGGGCGGCCGGCATTCATGGCGTCTTTGATGCGCTTGAGGGCGCGAATGTCTTCGGCCAGCGCCCAATGCACCAGCACGGCGGCCTCGCCCTCGGCCTGCAGGCCATCGAGCATGCGCTGCACGCGCGCGATCTGGCCCGCCAGCACCGCCTCGGACAGTTTGAACACGTCATAGCGCGCCACGTTGAGCACGGCGGCCTCCACCTGCTCCAGCGTCAGCTCGCCCGTGACGCTTGCGTCACCTTCCTTGATGGGGTGCAGCAGCGCCAGCTTCTGGATTTCCTGGTGTGCGGCCAGCAGGTTGCCCTCCACACGGTCGGCAAAAAACTGCAGCGTGCGCTGCCCTTCCTCGCCCGCCACCACGCGCTGGCCTTGCGCTGCCAGGCGCCGGGCAATCCATTGCGGCAGCGCAGCGCGCTCGACGGGGTCGATCTGGATGGAGATGCCGCTGGCTTCGAGCGCCGCAAACCAGGCCCCGGTGCGCGTGGCCTTGTCCAGGCGCGGCAGCATCACCAGCGTGAGCGTGCTGTCATTGCCACGGGCGGATTGGGCCACCTGCTGCAGCGCCACACTGCCGTCCTTGCCGGGTTTGCCCGAGGGGATGCGGATCTCGACGATCTGCTTGTCGGCGAACAGGCTCAGGCTGCCACCCGCTGCGAGCACCGCGCTCCAGTCAAAATGCGCTCCGGCCACGGTGTAGGAGTTGCGCTCGGTATAGCCCTGGGCACGGGCCGCGGCGCGGATGGCATCAGCCGCCTCCTGCTGCAGCAGCGGCTCGTCGCCATGCAGCACATAAAGCGGCGAGAGGCCCCGTTGAAGATGCTCAGAGAGTTGGGCCAGGGCGACTTGCATGCGGCAAAGTTTATCGCCTTGCCGCGCGCAAGCGGCGCAAGTGGCGCAAGTGGCGCAAGTGGCGCAAGGCTTCGCCATCGACAGAACCTGACGAGCGGCGAACATCCCAGCAACTGCCCATCCGCCCCTGCATATTGCTGCGCAAATACCGAAATGGACAGGTCCACCCATCGCTGTTCATTGACGCCCGGAGCCCCGAGAATTCCCCATTGCGCCTGCGTCCGCACCACCATTCACCACCGCATCCCCAGAAAGCCCTTATGCCGCCCACCGCCCTGCCCAGCGCCCAGTTCAGCGCCCAGTCCACCAGCCTGATCGGCGCCCCCACCGACATCGGCGCCAGCGCACGCGGCGCCTCCATGGGACCCGAGGCCCTGCGCGTGGCGGGGCTGCAGCAGGCACTGGAAGGCCGGGGCCTGCAGGTGCGCGACCTGGGCAACCTGAGCGGCCCCTCCAACCCATGGCAGCCTGCGGTGAACGGCTACCGCCACCTGCCCGAGGTGGTTCAGTGGAACCAGCTGGTGTTTGAAGCGGTGCATACCGAGTTGCAGCAGGGCCGCCTGCCCATCGTGCTGGGCGGCGATCACTGCCTGGCCGTTGGCAGCATCAGCGCGGTGGCGCGCCATTGCGTTGATGCGGGTAAAACATTGCGCGTGCTTTGGCTCGATGCCCATGCCGACTTCAACACCAGCCAGCTCACCCCCAGCGGCAATGTGCATGGCATGCCCGTGGCCTGCCTGTGCGGCTTTGGCCCGATGGAGCTGACGCAGCTGGCGGGCATGCCCGGTGGCGGCCCGGCGCTGCACCCCTCGCAGATCCGCCAGATCGGCATCCGCAGCGTGGACGCGGACGAAAAACGCCTTGTGCACGAGCAGGGGCTGGAGGTGTTCGACATGCGCCATATCGACGAGATGGGCATGCGCCAGACCATGCTGCAGGCGCTGGCCGGGCTGGATGCCGACACCCATCTGCATGTGAGCTTTGATGTGGATTTTCTCGACCCGGACATCGCGCCCGGCGTGGGCACCACGGTGCCCGGCGGCCCCACCTACCGCGAGGCACAGCTGTGCATGGAAATGATTGCCGACAGCGGGTGCCTGGCCTCGCTGGACATTGCGGAGCTCAACCCCGCGCTCGACGTGCGCAACCGCACGGCCGTGCTGGCCGTGGACCTGGTCGAGTCGCTGTTTGGCAAGAGCACGCTGATGCGCGTGCCGTCAGCGTGAGCGTCAGCGCTTGGCCGCCGCCAGCCGGCGCAGCACCTGCTGCACGATGTCGGTCTGCATGTTGCGATACAGCAGGGCCTCTTCGGCTTCCTTGGCCAGGGCGATGGTTTCGTTGTAGCTGATCTCGCGCTGCTGCAGCAACTCGGTGTCGGGAATCAGCTCATCGCCTGCCGGCGTGCGCAGCCTGAAATGCACACGCAGGCGCAACTCCAGTTCGCGCACCTCGCCCGAGGCATTCAGGCCCACCACCACGCGTTCATGCTGCTCCGACAGCAGATCGAGCACGGCCTCGGCAGTTGGCAGGTCGGCGGGATCGCGCAGCACCTGCAGCGTGCTGCCCGACCCTTGCAGCGTGCGCACCAGTTCCCGCGCCAGGGGCGAGCCCTCCGGTGCCGCCACGTAGAGCGTTGCGAAGGAAAACTCGGGCACCCCCCGCAGGCGAAACCCGCAGGCGGCCAGCAAGGCCACCGGGGCGAGGCAGAGCAATGCGCGCTTGTTCATCACGATCACACCACCACGTTCACCAGACGGCCTGGCACCACGATCACCCGCTTGGGCGCGGCGCCCCCGGCATGCGCCACAAACGCCTCGCTGGCCAGGGCCATGCGCTCGATCTCGGCCTTGTCGGCCTGCGCTGGCACATGGATGGAACCGCGCAGCTTGCCGTTGACCTGCAGCATGAGCTCGATCTCGTCCTGCACCAGCGCGTCGGGGTCGAGCTGCGGCCAAGGGGCATCGAGCAGATCGCCCAGCTGCCCGGCGTAGCCCAGTTGCGACCACAGGCTGTGCGCGATATGCGGCGTGGCCGGGTACAGCACGCGCAGCAGGATGCCAAAGCCCTCGATCAGCGCCACCTGGGCGCCTGCACAATCCGCGGCCCTGAAGTCCTCCAGCGCGTTGATCATTTTCATCGCGCCCGAGACCACGGTGTTGTACTGCATGCGCTGGTAGTCGTAGTCCACCTGCTTGAGCACGGTGTGGATCTCCAGCCGCAGGGCCTTGGCCTCCTTGCCGAATTCAACATCTTTTAGGCTGCTAGCGCTTGCCACGCTTGCGCTGGCAGCTACAATATCAATAGCAGATAGCTTGAAGCCGAAATTCCACACGCGGCGCAGGAAGCGGTAGCTGCCCTCCACCGCCGCGTCGTTCCACTCCAGCGTGGCCTCCGGCGGGGCGGTGAACATGGTGTACAGGCGCGCGGTGTCGGCGCCGTATTTCTCGATCAGGTCCTGCGGGTCCACGCCGTTGTTCTTGGACTTGGACATGGTGCCCACGCCCTCGTAATCGATGGCCGTGCCTGCAGGCAGATCGCCGACGGCGTTCTTCAGCCTGGCGCCGATGATCTTGCCGCCTTCGTCGAGCACAGGCTCCACATCGTGCGGCCAGAAATATTCCTTGCCGCCCTTCTCGTTGCGGCGGCTGTAGATATGGTTGAGCACCATGCCCTGCGTGAGCAGCCTGGTGAAGGGTTCATCCACTTTCACCAGCCCCACGGCCTCGGAATCTCCGGGGCCCTTCACCCGGATATCGCGCATGACCTTGGTCCAGAAGCGCGCGTACAAGAGGTGCAGGATGGCGTGTTCGATGCCGCCGATGTACTGGTCCACGGGCATCCAGTAGTCGGCCCCTTCGGCAACCATCTTGTCGGCATTCTTGGGGTCGCAATACCGCATGAAGTACCACGAGCTGTCCACGAAGGTGTCCATGGTGTCGGTCTCGCGCCGTGCGGGCTTGCCGCACACGGGGCAGACGACACCGGCGTGGAAGCCCTCGTGCTTGTGCAGCGGGTTGCCCGAGCCATCGGGCACGCAGTCGGTGGGCAGCACCACCGGCAGGTCTTTCTCGGGCACCGGCACGGCGCCATGCTCGTCGCAGTGGATGATGGGGATGGGCGTGCCCCAGTAGCGCTGGCGGCTCACGCCCCAGTCGCGCAGGCGCCAGGTGGTCTTGAGGCCGCCCAGGCCTTTTTGCGCCAGTGCATGGGCCACGGCGGCCACGGCGTCCTTGCAGGAGAGGCCGCTGAAGCTGTCGGAGTTGATGGTCACGCCGCGCTGTTTGTCGCCATACCAGTCGTGCCACTGGTGGTAGTCAAAATGCTCGCGGTCAACCAGCACCACCTGCTTGATCTGGATGCCGTATTTGAGCGCAAACGCGAAGTCGCGCTCGTCGTGCGCGGGCACTCCCATCACGGCGCCGTCGCCATAGCCAATGAGCACGTAATTGCCCACCCACAATTCCACGGGCAGGCCCGTGAGCGGGTGCGTGACGAACAACCCCGTGGGCATGCCCTTTTTCTCTTGGGTGGCCAGCTCGGCCTCGGTGGTGCCGCCGGTCTTGCATTCTTCGATGAACGCCGCCAGCGCGGGATTGGTTTTGGCGGCATGGGCGGCCAGCGGGTGCTCGGGCGCCACGGCGCAGAAGGTCACGCCCATGATGGTGTCGGCGCGCGTGGTGAAGACATACATCTTGCCGTCGCCAATCAGGGCACCGTCGTCACCGCGGATGTCATGGGGGAAGGCGAAGCGCACACCCTCGCTCTTGCCGATCCAGTTTTCCTGCATCAGCTTCACGCGCTCGGGCCAGCCGGGCAGCTTGTCGCCGGTGACGAAGTCGAGCAGCTCCTCGGCGTAGTCGGTGATCTTGAGGTAGTAGCCGGGGATCTCGCGCTTTTCGACCGTAGCGCCGGTGCGCCAGCCCTTGCCGTCGATCACCTGCTCGTTGGCCAGCACGGTCTGGTCCACCGGGTCCCAGTTCACCACCTGGGTCTTGCGGTAGGCAATGCCCTTTTCCAGCATCTTCAAAAACAGCCACTGATTCCACTTGTAGTAGGTGGGGTCGCAGGTGGCGATTTCACGGCTCCAGTCGATGGCCAGGCCCATGGCCTGCATCTGCTTTTTCATGTAGGCGATGTTTTCGTACGTCCATTGGGCCGGTGGCACGCCGTTTTTCAACGCAGCGTTCTCGGCGGGCAGGCCAAAAGCGTCCCAGCCCATGGGCATCAGCACGTTGTAGCCGTTCATGCGCAGGTAGCGCGTGAGCATGTCGTTGATGGTGTAGTTGCGCACATGGCCCATGTGCAGCTTGCCGCTGGGGTA
>WOZN01000366.1 GCA_011620245.1 Acidovorax sp. | reverse complement strand
GCAGTACTGGGTAAAAATGCAGGGATGCCCTCGCAGCCCGCCGCCGTTGTTGCCGCACCCTCCCGCCCTGCCGCTACGGCGCTGACGGCGCCACAAAAGGCGTTGCTCAAGCTCGGCCTGGCGCGCCCCATCGACCTGGCGCTGCACCTGCCGCTGCGCTATGAGGACGAAACCCGCATCACGCTGCTGAAGAATGCGCGCGAAGGCGACACCGTGCAGATCGAGGCCACGGTGACTGCCTGCGACATCCAGCAGCGCCCGCGCCGCCAGCTGGTGGCGGTGGTGGATGACGGCAGCGCCACCTGCGAGCTGCGCTTTTTCAGCTTCTACCCCTCGCACCTCAAAACCCTGGCCGTGGGTGCGCGGCTGCGCATCCGGGGCGAGGTCAAGGGCGGGTTCTGGGGGCGGCAGATGCTGCACCCGGCGTTCCGCGCTGCCGGGGGCGAGTTGCCGACGGCCCTCACACCGGTGTATCCCACCACGGCGGGCCTGCCCCAGCCGTATCTGCGCCGGGCCGTGGTGGGGGCGCTGGGCCGGGTCGATCTGTCCGACACGCTGCCCCCCGGGGCCGAGCCGCCGCTGGCGCGAAATATGTACCAAAATGGCCTGCAGCGCTTGTGCAGCTTGCGTGAGGCGCTCACATTTTTGCACCATCCTGCGCCCGACGTGGCGCTGTCCACGCTGGAAGACCACAGCCACCCGGCCTGGCAGCGCCTGAAGGCCGAGGAACTGCTGGCGCAACAGCTGTCGCAGCAGCAGTCGCGGCGCGAGCGCGACATGCTGCGTGCGCCGGTACTGCGCCCCAGGAAGGCCGCAGACGGTGGCCTGCCCCTGCACGAACAGCTTTTGGCCACGCTGCCGTTCGAGCTGACCGCCGCCCAGCGCCGCGTGGGCGAAGAAATCGCCGCCGACCTGGCCCGCCAGGTGCCCATGCACCGCCTGCTGCAGGGCGATGTGGGCTCGGGCAAAACCGTGGTGTCGGCGCTGGCGGCGTGCCTGGCCATGGACGCGGGCTGGCAGTGCGCGCTGATGGCCCCGACCGAAATCCTGGCCGAGCAGCATTTTTCCAAGATGATCGGCTGGCTCGAACCCCTGCTGGCCGCGCGCGGGCGCCAGGTGGCCTGGCTGGTGGGCGGGCAAAAGAAGAAAGAGCGCACCGCCATGCTGGCGCTGGTGGCGAGCGGCGAGGCGGCCCTGGTGGTGGGCACGCACGCCGTCATTCAGGACCGGGTGCAGTTCAAAAACCTGGCGCTGGCCATCATCGACGAGCAGCACCGCTTTGGCGTGGCGCAGCGGCTGGCCTTGCGCCAAAAGCTGGCCCATCACGGCATGGAGCCGCACATGCTGATGATGAGCGCCACGCCCATCCCGCGCACGCTGGCCATGAGCTACTACGCCGACCTCGACATGTCGGTCATCGACGAGTTGCCCCCGGGCCGCACGCCCATCGTCACCAAGCTCATCGCCGACAGCCGCAGGGGCGAGGTCATCGCGCGCATCGGCGCGCAGGTGGCCGCCGGGCGGCAGGTGTACTGGGTATGCCCGCTGATCGAAGAAAGCGAGGCGCTGGACCTCTCCAACGCCACCGCCACGCATGCCGGGCTGAGCGAGGCCTTGCCCGGTGTGAAGGTGGGCCTGCTGCACTCGCGCATGCCCACGGCCGAGAAGAAGGCCGTGATGCAGCTCTTCACCAGCGGCCAGATGGGCGTGCTGGTCAGCACCACCGTGATCGAGGTGGGGGTGGACGTGCCCAATGCTTCGCTCATGGTCATCGAGCATGCCGAGCGCTTTGGCCTCTCGCAATTGCACCAGCTGCGCGGCCGGGTGGGGCGCGGCGCCGCGGCATCGGCCTGCGTGCTGCTGTACGCCACCAACGACAGCGGCCGCGTGGGCGAGACCGCCAAAGAGCGCCTCAAGGCCATGGCCGAGACCAGCGACGGCTTCGAAATCGCCCGGCGCGACCTGGAGATTCGCGGCCCCGGCGAGTTCCTGGGCGCGCGCCAGTCGGGCGATGCGCTGTTGCGCTTTGCCGACCTGGCCACCGACACGCACCTGCTCGAATGGGCCCGCGAGCTGGCCCCGGTGATGCTGGACCGCCACCCCGAACTGGCGGCGCGGCATGTGGCGCGCTGGCTGGGGGGAAAATCGGACTATCTCAAAGCCTGACGGGCCGGAATGCATTCACCATGACCCTCACCGAACTCAAGTACATCGTTGCCGTGGCGCGGGAGAAGCATTTCGGCCATGCGGCCGATGCCTGCTATGTGTCGCAGCCCACGCTGTCGGTGGCCATCAAGAAGCTCGAAGAAGAGCTGGACGTCAAGCTCTTCGAGCGCAGCGCGGGCGAGGTGACGGTGACGCCGCTGGGCGAGGACATCGTGCGCCAGGCGCAGAGCGTGCTGGAGCAGGCGGCGGCCATCAAGGAGATGGCCAAGCGCGGCAAGGACCCGCTGGCCGGGCCGCTCACGCTGGGGGTGATCTACACCATCGGCCCCTACCTGCTGCCCGACCTGGTGCGCCACGCGATCACGCGCACCCCGCAGATGCCGCTGATGCTGCAGGAGAATTTCACCATCAAGCTGCTGGAGATGCTGCGCACCGGCGAGATCGACTGCGCCATCCTGGCCGAGCCTTTCCCCGACGCGGGCCTGGCCGTGGCGCCGCTGTATGACGAGCCCTTCATGGCGGCCGTGCCCAGCACGCACCCGCTGGCGGCAAAGAAATCCGTCACCGCCGCAGAGTTGAAGAACGAAACCATGCTGCTGCTGGGCGCGGGCCACTGCTTTCGCGACCATGTGCTGGAGGTCTGCCCCGAATTCGCCCGTTTTTCCAGCAATGCCGAGGGCATCCGCAAGTCGTTCGAAGGCTCGTCGCTGGAGACCATCAAGCACATGGTGGCCGCCGGCATGGGCGTGACGCTGGTGCCGCGCCTGTCGGTGCCGCGCGATGCGCTGCTGACCGTGTCGCGCCGCCGCAAGAGCGACGAGACCTATATCCGCTACCTGCCCATGCGCGAGGAAGACGGCGGCCCGCCGCCCACGCGCCGGGTGGTGCTGGCCTGGCGGCGCAGCTTCACGCGGTATGAGGCCATTGCCGCGCTGCGCAACGCCATCTATGCTTGCGAGCTGCCGGGCGTCACGCGGCTGTCATGACCTGATGCGACCGTGTCGGCAGGGTTGAACCTAGAAACGGCGGTTGCACTGTTGGGTCACGGTTTCCTGCGCTACAGTGGGCGATTGCGCCGCAGGCCGGTTGTCCGGCACCCGCAGCGCTTGTTCCATTCGCCCATTCCAGGAGAAATGACATGACCAAGGCTTCCAGCAAAACCACTGCACCCAGCATCAACATCGGCATCAGCGACAAGGACCGCGCCGCCATCGTCCAGGGTCTGTCGCGCCTGCTGGCCGATACCTATACGCTGTACCTCACCACCCACAATTTCCACTGGAACGTGACGGGCCCCATGTTCAACACGCTGCACACCATGTTCATGGCGCAGTACACCGAGTTGTGGAACGCCGTGGACCCGATTGCCGAGCGCATCCGCTCGCTGGGCCACGTGGCGCCGGGCTCGTATGCCGAATTCGGCAAGCTCGCCAGCGTGCCCGATGCGCCCAGCCAGCCCCCGAAGGCCCTGGACATGGTGCGCGTGCTGGTCGAAGGCCATGAGGCCGTGGCCCGCACCGCGCGCAGTCTGTTCCCCCTGGCCGACAAGGCCAGCGACGAGCCCACGGCCGACCTGCTGACCCAGCGCCTGACGGTGCACGAACAGCAGGCGTGGATGCTGCGATCCTTGCTCGAAGACTGAGACCGTGAACACGTTCTGACGCCCCACGGCGCCGGGTCTGCGTTCGCGGCCCTGGTGTCCGGCAGCGAACCCCGCCATGAGGCCGTGACAAGGAGATACAAGTACCATGCCATCTGCCACCCACCCTGGCCCGGGAGTAGAACTCGAAATCAAGCTGGCCTTGCCCCTGTCCGACCCCACAGGACTGGCCGAGCAGTTGGCGCGCCTGCCGGCCCTTGCGCAGCACAAGCCCGTGCACAAGCAGGTGGACAACATCTATTACGACACCCCCGCAAAGTCCTTGCAGGCCCAGCGCATGGCCCTGCGCCTGCGGCGTGTGGGCGGGGACGACGCACCGCAATGGCTGCAAACCTTCAAGACCAGCGACAGTGGCGATTCCGCACTGAGCCTGCGCCATGAATGGGAGGTGCCGGCGCCAGGGGGCGCGCTGGTGCAGGCTGCCCTGCAGGCCGCGCCGCCCTGGCAACGCCTGGACCCTGATGGCGCAGTGTTCGCCGCGCTGCAGCCGTGTTTTCGCACGGCCTTCGAGCGAACGGCATGGACGGTGCGCCAGAGCGATGGCAGTGCCATCGAGGTGGCGCTTGACCTGGGGCAGATCACCTGCGGGCAGCGTAATGCGCCCATTTGCGAGCTGGAACTGGAGCTGCTGGCCGGTGCGCCCGCCGCGCTGTGCGATCTGGCGCAGCAGATTGCGCAGCATATCGCCGTGCTGCCGCTGGCGGCCAGCAAGGCGCAGCGCGGTTATGCGTTGTGCGATGGCACGCTGGACGCCCCGGTGCGCGCCCGCCCGCAGCAACTGGGCCGCGAGGTCTCGTTGCGCGGCATGGTGCAGCCCGTGCTGGGCGAGATGTTTGCCCAGTTCACCGCCAACCTGAACGCCTGGGTCCATAGCGACGATCCGGAACTGGTGCACCAGGCGCGCGTGGGCTGGCGGCGCTTTCGCAGCGCCTTGCGCCTTTTCAAGGCGGCCGTGCCGGTGCAGCAGATACCCGCGTGGCCGCAGATGCAGCCCATGCTGGTCTTGCTGGGCGAGTTGCGCGACCTGGATGTGGCGTGCACGCAGACCCTGCCCATGCTGCAAAGCGCCTATGTGGCTGGTGATGCCGGGCGGGCAGAGCTGTGGCAGGCGATGGAGCAGGCATTCCAGCAGGCCGTGCTGCGCCAGCGCCAGGCGCTGCGCAGCGCATTGCAGGAGCCGGCGGTGGGTGCCGCTTTGCTGGCCATCACGCTGTGGCTGGACGAGCTGAGTCGGCCGCAGGCCTGGGGGGAATCGCAGGACCTGCCGGGCAAAACCGTGCGCCACTGGGTGCGCCAGCGCATCACGCGGCTGCATGCGCAATGGAAAAAGGCGCTGCGCGACAGCACCCATGCCGAAAGCCAGCACCGTGCGCGCATTCTGGCCAAACGCCTGCGCTACAACATCGAAGCGTTGCGCCCGCTCTTGCCCGCCCGCACACAGCGCTGGCTGCAGCAGGCAGCCCAGGTGCAGGCGGGAATTGGCGCATCGCGCGATGTGCTGCAGGCCGGGGTGCTGGCCCAGCGGCTGGCGGTGGACCGGGGCATCGTGGAGTTTCTGCGCGGCTATGCTGCCGGCCGGGCCGGTGTGCCAGCGGTGCCGCCGGCCCCGCCGGCGCAGGGTGGCGTATAGGAACGTGTTCAC
>WOZN01000256.1 GCA_011620245.1 Acidovorax sp. | reverse complement strand
TCTTGTAGCTGCGGCCCTGGAACAGAATCACTTCGCCCGGCGCCTCTTCGGTGCCGGCAAACATGCCGCCCATCATGATGGCGCTGGCACCGGCGGCCAGGGCCTTGGCGATGTCTCCGCTGTAGCGCACGCCACCGTCAGCAATCAGCGGCACGCCCGTGCCCTTGAGCGCCGCAGCCACGTTGTCGATGGCCATGATCTGGGGCACACCCACGCCGGCAACGATGCGCGTGGTGCAGATGGAGCCAGGGCCAATGCCGACCTTCACAGCGTCTGCACCGGCTTCCACCAGCGCCAGCGCAGCTGCGCCGGTGGCAATGTTGCCGCCAATCACATCCACCTGCGGGTAGTTTTGCTTGACCCAGCGCACGCGCTCGATCACACCCCTGCTGTGGCCGTGCGCCGTGTCCACCACGATGGCGTCCACTCCGGCTTTCACCAGGGCTTCGACACGTTCTTCGGTGCCCTCGCCCACACCCACCGCAGCGCCCACGCGCAGGCGGCCCGATGGGTCACGCGCGGCGTTGGGAAAGCTGGTCTGCTTGGTGATGTCCTTGACCGTGATCAGGCCCTTGAGCTCAAAGTCGTCGTTGATGACCAGCAGCCGCTCGAGCTTGTATTTGTTGAGCAGCGCCTTGGCTTCGCTGGCCGTGGCCCCTTCCTTGACCGTGATGAGCTTTTCACGGGGCGTCATGATCTGGTGCACCTTGACGTCGTAGCGGGTCTCAAAGCGCAGATCGCGGCTGGTGACAATGCCAACCACCTTGCCTCCATCGCACACCGGGAAGCCCGAAATACCCAGCTGCTCCGACAATTCCAGCACCTGAAGCACCGTGTGCTCAGGGGTGATGACGACAGGATCGCGCACCACGCCCGACTCATACCGCTTGACCTTGGCCACGTGGGCAGCCTGCTCCTGGGGCGTGAGATTCTTGTGCACGATGCCGATGCCGCCCTCCTGGGCGATGGCGATGGCCAGCCGGGCCTCTGTCACGGTGTCCATGGCGGCAGACACCAACGGCAGGTTCAACTGGATGTTGCGGGAGAGTTTCGTCGCGAGGGACGTGTCCTTGGGCAGGACCTGGGAGTACGCTGGCACCAGCAACACATCGTCGAAGGTGAGCGCTTTTCCAAGAAGGCGCATGAGAAAGCTCCAAAAAACGGATTGTACCCGCGCGGCCTGTGGCAAAAACGCTGCCACTGAGAGCAACGTACTGGCGGCTCTACAGAGGCACGGCTAAACTTATTGCCATGAAAATTCACAAGCTTGTGCTGCTGGCCTTCGCCTGCACCTGGTCACTGGGCGCCTCGGCCCAATGGCAATGGATCGACAAGGATGGCCGCAAGGTATTCAGCGACCGTGCACCGCCGCTGGACATCCCGGAAAAGAGCATCCTGAAACAGCCAGGCGGCAACCTTGGCGGGCGCGCTGCTCAAAAACCGGCACCGTCTGCGGGAGATTCGGAGTCTGCCGCCGCCGTATCCGCCCCCAGACTGCCGGCCAGTGCCGCAGCAGGCGGCAAGGACAAGGAACTCGAAGAGAAAAAGGCACAGGCCGAGGCGGCAGAAGCAGCCAAGAAAAAGGCCGAAGAGGAAAAGATCGTCAAAGCCAAGACGGAAAACTGCACCCGCGCTCGCCAAGCCAAGGCCACATTCGACTCCGGTCGCCCCATGATGCATACCAATGCCCAGGGCGAACGGGTTTACCTTGACGAGACCACCCGCGCGGCAGAATCCAAACGCATCGACGGCATCATTGCAACCGATTGCGCGCGGTGATTGTCGGGATGAGGGCGCGGCCATCGCCCCAGCTGCACAGACCTCAGAACGTGTTCACGGTCTCAGTAGCCCGATTTTCCGCCAGGGCGCTGCCGTGCAAACAGGCCGGTGGTGCGGGCCCCCTGGCGCGCAAAGCGCTCGCGTCGGGCCACCTTGGGGTCCACCTTCAAGGGGCGATAAACCTCCACACGGTCCCCTTGGGCGAGCTGGCAATCCAATGCCACCTGGCGCCCCCATATGCCCACAGCGGCAGCCGTGTCCCCTTGCGGCAGCAGCGCCATCTTTGCGCAGGCCTTCAGCGCATCCGCCACCGTGGCGCCTTCAGCAAGTTGCATCGTCCACTCGCCAATGCTGCGCGGCGCAGTGCAAACAACCACCGTGATTTGCAGCGCGCCATCGTCGTCACCCATAGACCTGCTCCGCACGCTTGACAAATGCATCCACCATGCTGGCGGCGATGCGGTCAAAAATGGGGCCGACCAAGGCCGCCAGCGCAGCGCTTTCAAACCCGTAGTTCAGCAACAGCTCGACCTTGCACGCGCGCTGGCTGCCATCTGCCACAGCGTGGAAATGCCAGTCGCCCTCCAGGCGGGAGAACGGGCCCTTGATCAGGTGCATCTGCACACGCCGGCCCGCCTCATGGATGTTGCGGGTAACGAACGTCTGCCGCAGACCCGCCATCGCGATGCCGACCTCGGCCGTCATGCCTGCGTCGTCGTGCTCCAGCACGGCTGCGCGGTCGCACCAGGGCAAGAACTGGGGGTATTGTTCCACCCCCGTCACGAGGGCAAACATTTCTTCGGGGCTGTACCAGATGAGGACGGATTTATGGACGGTTTTCATGCAGATGCGGCTTGGGTGCAACTGGACAATGGAATCGGCCAGAGCATCCGGAGGAAATTAGAATCGCTCTTGCGAGACCCAACCATTGTAGGGAGGCCTTTTATCTCCCCGTTTGCGCCGCATCTAATCTTTCATGGCCAAAAAACCCGATCCCACGTCCCGCATTGCCGACAACAAGAAGGCTGCCTTCAACTATTTCTTCGAAGAACGCCACGAGGCCGGCATGGTGCTGTATGGCTGGGAGGTCAAGGCGCTGCGCGAGGGCAAGGTGCAGCTGACCGATGGCTATGTGCTCATCCGTGACGGTGAGCTCTATCTGCTGGGCTGCCTGATCACCCCCCTCAAAACCGCCTCCACCCACGTCAACCCCGAGGCGGCGCGCACCAAGAAGCTGCTGCTCAAAAAGGACGACATCAAGCACCTGATCGTCAAGGTCGAGCAAAAGGGCTACACCCTGGTGCCGCTGAACCTTCACTGGAAGAACGGATATGTGAAATGCGAAATTGCGCTGGCCAAGGGCAAGGCCGAGCATGACAAGCGCGACACCATCAAGGACCGCGAAGGCAAGCGCGAGGTCGAACGCGCCATGAAAAGCCGCAACCGCTAAAAATCTTTGCAAGGCGGCGGGAATGGATCACCGCGTCCATGTGTTTGTCCGCATGCAGGGCTGCATTTCGCATAAGCCTGCACCTGCACCTGCACCGTGCAGGACAACCTCGAACCTGCCTGCAGCAAATGGCGGCCATGGCGCAGTGGCAGCGATCTGCGCGCCTGACTGCTCACGCTGATGCGCCGCCTTGATCCGAGATTGTTCATTAGAACGTGTTCACGTCCTGACACAAGACGCCAGCCTGGCGCCCCATGCCAGTCAGACCAATGCGGCCAGTGGATGTGCGTAGACAGGCCAGGGGCTGACGAAGAACGGTGCCACCATCTCCGGCGTCACGTCTTCGATGCGCGCGGGGCTCCACTTTGGCGCGTAGTCCTTGTCCACCGCCAGTGCCCGGATGCCCTCCACCGCCTCGCTCTGGCCGGCGCGCAGAAAAAAGCAGTGGCGCACCATGTCGCGCTCCATCCGCAAATCGTCGGCCAGGCCCATGCTGCGGGCGCGGCGCACCTGCTCCAGCACCACATGCAGCATCAGCGGCGAGCGCTTGCGCAGGGTGGCCGCCGTGGAGCGGGCCCAGTCGGAATCGGCGGCCTCCAACTGACCCACGATTTCGCGCACTGTGGGCAACGCAAAATATTGATCAATAACGCCTCTAATGCTTGATAGCATTGGGCTAACAGCTATTAATTTAGAAGCAACAAAGCTCTTTACCGCAGCGCCATCGGCAAAATGCCCTGTGCCCAGCGCCTCCCACACCGGAGCCTGCTGCTCCACGGGCAGGCAGCCATCGGCCAGGCCGAACGCCACCGCATCGCCGGCGCCGATGGTATCGCCCGTCAAGGCCAGCCACTCACCCACACGGCCCGGGCAGCGGCTCAGAAAATAACCACCACCCACGTCGGGAAACAGGCCAATCGCCGTCTCGGGCATGGCCATCTTGGTGCGCTCTGTCACCACGCGCAGGGCCGCGCCCTGGCTGATGCCCATGCCGCCACCCATGACAATGCCATCCATGAACGCGATGTAGGGCTTGCTGTAGTTGTGGATCAGGTAGTTGAGCGCATATTCCTCGGTAAAGAAGTCTTCGAGCAGCGGATTGCACTGGCTGGCCGCCTGGTGCAGAAAGCGGATGTCGCCGCCGGCGCAGAAGGCGCCGAACGGGCCTTCCTTGTTGCTGCCGCGAATGGCCACGGCCAGCACGCGCGCGTCGTCTTTCCAGGCCAGCAGGATGCCCATGAGGTCCCGCACCATGCCCAGAGACAGCGCATTGAGCGCCCGGGGGCGGTTCAATGTGATGAACCCCACCTGGCCTCGCACCTCGCTCAGCACATCGCGCGGCACTTCACTCGACATTTGCTCTTTCATCTCCGTCATTTTTGCTCCTTCCCTAAATATTCGTTGATCACCAATGCACCAATCACCAGCAGGCCACCGGTCAGCACGGCCGGGCCCGGGCGCTCACCGGCACCGGCCCAGGCCAGCAAGATACCGAAGATAACCTCCAGCAAGCCCAGCAAGGCCATTTCGGGCGCCTTGAGCACGCGCCCGCAGCGCACCGCCAGAACGCATGGAATGGCCAGCTGAAACAGCCCCAGCAACGCCAGCAGCAGGATATCGTAGCCCGTCGCCTGAAAAGGCAGTGCCAGCGGCAAGGTGGCCAGCGCCGACAGCACAGCACCCACAAGAACAGCCGGCACCAGATCCACCGCGTGGCCGTGCTGCTGGGACGATTGCACCACCGTCCAGTTCGCCGCTGCCGCCACCGGAATGCACAAGGCCACCAGGGTGCCCGCCAGCGGCAGGCTGCCCATCTGCGCGCCATACATCCACGCCATGCCGACACCCGCAACACCAATGGCAAACCAGGTGCGCAGTGCAATCCGGTGCCCGATGAAGATGCGCGCAAACAGGGCCGTGAGCAGCGGGCCGGCCGCCATGGTCACCAGCACATTCGCCACGGGCATGAGCATCATGGCGACCATGAAGGTGGTGAACATCACGCTCCAGCACAGGCCGGAGAGCCACAGGGCAGCGCCGCCGCCGCGCATGGCCGAAAACACGCTGCGGCCCTGCAGCGCAGGCAATATCACCAGCAGCGACACCACGGTAAAAAAACTGCGCCAGAAGGTCACTTCAAAACTGCGCGCATGCTCCAGGTGGCGCGTCACCACACCGGCAATGGACCACAGCAGCGTGACCAGCAGCATCAGCGCGACCGCACGGGAATGCGTGAGTTTCATGGGTGTTCG
>WOZN01000229.1 GCA_011620245.1 Acidovorax sp. | reverse complement strand
ATTTCATGCGGCTTGTCAAGGAATACAAAGCGGTCAACTGCCGTTTTTAGGTTTAACTATCCGCAGCGCAAGAAACACGAGCGTGGCGTGGTACTGGCCTACCTGCAGCACACCAGCAGCTACAGCCGCGCTCAGATCAAACGGCTGGTGGCTCGCTGGCATGAGAACCGGCTTGCTGACATGCCACTGGTCAAACGCTACCGAGCCCCGGTAGCACCCTTTGCCCGCAAGTACACAGCCAGAGATATTGACCTGCTCGTGGAGATGTGGAGATGTGGAGATGTGGAGATGGACCGGGCCAACGAAGATGTCTGTGGCCCGGCTATTGCGCACCTCTTCAAACTGCCTACAACACGTATGGCGACAAGCACTACGAACGCCTGGCCAACCTGTTTCATCGTGACCAACCTCGCCGGCGAGCCTCAAGCGCTGCACGACGACGTTTACTGCCAGCGCGGCGAGGCCCAGAACCGGATCGAAGAGGCGCAGCTGGGCCTGTTCGCCCGCCCGCACGAGCTGCCATGTGCTGCGCTCCAACCAGTTGCGCATGCTGCTGGCCGCGCTGGGCTACGTGCTGGTCGAGCAGCTTCGTGCCGGGCCGGCGCGATGACATAAAAAATGGCCCGCGACCCAAGTCGGGGTGGCTTTCACGCTGAACCTGGGCCTGCATGGTTTGCGCGCCGGACTGGCGCCGCGGGCTTGGGCGTTCAGCCCCAGATCAGCCAAACCACCACTGCGGCCACCAGGGCCAGCTTGGTCAGCTGATAGACCGTCTTGTTCCAGTTCTTGAAGCGGCGGCGCCACTGGCCCATCACTGCCGAGATGATGAACAGGCGGCTGATCAGGCCGGTCTTGTCGCCACCCTCGTTGGGCGAGGCGGCGGCGGCCACCAGGTTGCGTCCGAACCAGCGGTTGAAGGCGCGGGCAAAGCCCCAGCGCTGCGGGCGCTCGATGTCGGCGAAGAAGATCAGCCGGTTCTGGTCGGTGTTGTTCTCGACGTGGTGGATGTAGCTCTCGTCGAAGATCACGCCCTCGCCATCACGCCAGCTGTAGCGCTGGCCGTCCACGTCGATGAAGCAGTCGTCGCTGTTGGGTGTGGCAATGCCCAAGTGGTAGCGCAGCGAGCCGGCGTACGGGTCGCGGTGCGGGCGCAGTATGCCCCCCGGCGGCAGTTCGGTGAACATGGCTGCCTTGATCGACGGGATCTGCTGCAGCAGCTCGGTGGTCTTGGGGCACAGGCGCTTGGCCGAGGGGTGGGCGTCGTCGTACCACTTCAGGTAAAAGCGCTTCCAGCCCGACTTGGCGAAGGAGTTGAAGCCGGCGTCGTCGTTCTGGTCGGGGCGGCGCAGCTTGGTGGCCTCCATCAGGGCCAGGCCCTCGGCCTTGATGGTGTCGAAGTTTTGGATCAGCAGGTCCAACTCGGGGAAGGTGCTGACAGGCAGGTAAGGCTTGTTGGGCACCGCCGAGGTGGCGTACAGGAAGACATTCACCGGGGCCAGCAGGCCGGAGTGGTCGAAGATCTGCTTCCAGAAGCTGTGGCGCACCCGCCCACGCAAATGCACCACCAGGATGGAGGCCAGGAAGATGGCGAGAATCGACCATTTGAGCAGGAGATGATTGAGCATCGTGACATTTTCCACGGAATCGACTCAGCCCGCACTCTGATAGTTTTGAAAGTGAGAGCTTGCACGCACTGCTTGGATGCGGCATGGCTTCGTGACTGGGTGTGGAATGTTATTTTCTGTGCCCAAAGCCCCCATCAGTGTCCATGGTTGCGCGCCTTTTTGCCGTGCTGCTGGCTGCGCAGTTCTCTCAGCCGCTCGCGCAGCGCGGTGTCGGGCACCAGGGCGCTGGTGGCCTGGCCCGCGTAGATGGCACCGTCGTTGCCGTCCAGGGTGATCAGCTCGTTCTCGGCCAGGGTCTGGCTGCCAATTTGCACAGTGCGCGCGGCTTCGTCGATGTGCAGCGCCGTGCAGCCCACCAGGCAGGTTTTGCCCATCTGCCGCGCCACCACGGCGGCATGCGATGTGCGGGCGCCGCGCTGGGTGAGCAGGCCTTGCGCCCCTTGCATGGCGGCGATGTCGCTGGTTTCGGCGTCCTGGCGCACCAGGATGGCTGGCACGCCGCGCTGCACCAGGCGCTCCACTGCCTGTGCGTCCAGCGCAATGGCGCCGGACGCCACGCCAGAGCAGGCCGGGTTGGCCAGGGCCAGCGGGGCGGGGGCGTTGTCGGGGTCGTCGCTGGCGACGATGCGCACAGTGCCCAGTTTGTCTTCCGGGATGGCCTGGGTGCGTGCCAAGGCCTCGGCGCTGTCGATCAGCCCTTCATCCAGCAGGTCGAGGGCAATGCGCACGGTGGCCAGCGGGGTGCGCTTGCCGTCGCGTGTTTGCAGCATGTGCAGCACGCCGTCCTGCACGGTGAATTCGAAGTCTTGCATGTCCTTGAAATGCTGCTCCAGCGCGTGGGCCGAGGCTTGCAGCTGTTGCCAGGCATCGGGCGCCACCGCCTCCAGGGTGGCATGGCCGTGCGCATTGCGCCGGCCCGAGACCACGTCTTCACCCTGCGCGTTGGCCAGAAAGTCCACCCACAGGCGGTTTTCTCCGGTGCTGGGGTCGCGCGTGAAGCCCACGCCGGCACCAGAATGCCCGCCGGTGTTACCGAACACCATGCGTTGCAGGATCACGGCGGTGCCCATGTCGTGGTCGATCTGGTTGATGCGCCGGTATTCCACCGCCTTGTCGGCATTCCATGAGGCAAACACCGCCTCGATGGCGCCGGAGAGCTGTTCGCGTGCGTCTTGCGGAAAGGGCCGGCCGGCATGGGTTTCATAGATGGCCAGAAAGCTGCGCGTGAGCTGGCGCAGCTGGTTGAAGTCGAGCAGCCGCTCGTCCTCGCCCTGGGTAACGCGGTTGATTTCGGCTTCGAAAAGCGCTGCAGGCAGCCCTTGCACTACCTCGCCGTAGCTTGCCACCAGGCGCCGGTAGGCATCCCAGGCCATGCGGGGGTTGCCGGTCTGGCGCACCAGGCCGGGCAGGGTGTGGTCGTTCAGGCCGATGTTGAGCAGGGTTTCAAGCATGCCCGGCATCGATACCGGGGCGCCTGAACGCACCGACAAAATCAGCGGGTTGCGGTCGTCGCCAAACAGCAGGCCGGTGCTTTCTTCCAGCGCGTGCAGGCCCACGGAGAATACCGGCAGGAAGCAATTTTGCGGGGCGTGGGTGAAATACGTTCCAATGACCAGCGCGGCGGGAACGTTCAGCCCGGCCTGGGTCATGCGGTGCAGGTTGTAGCCCTTGGAGCCCATGGTTTCCCGCGAGGGCTTGTGCAGGTTCTGGCTGGCCGGCGTGTGGATGAGGTACAGATGCTTGGGCAGGCTGGAGTTGGATTTCATGCCGACATTCCTGTTTTGTTGAGCACCATCTGGCGCAGTGCATAGCCGACCTGCAGCAGGTTGTCGGTGGCTTTTTCAATCGTGGCGGCCAGGTCATTGGCCAGCATCAGGTCCATCGGGGCGTTGTGCAGGTTCTTGACCATGGTGGTGCGGGCCTGGCGAAACAGTTCGTCGCACTGGCGCTCGGCGCGCAGCATGCGCCACAGGGTCTGCAGGAACAGCTCGCTGTCGGGGCCATCGGCCCGCTGGCTGACCTGGCGGGCGATCTCGATGGCCTTGACCTGGTCCTGGATGGCGGCCAGGGTGGTGGCCGCCAGCTGGCACAGCGCTGCGCGCACGTCAGCGGGCAAGCCGGGCGCTGGATGAATGAGTGTGAGCGAGTGCATGAAGGTGGCTTCTTCTAGCGCATCGGCCACATCGTCGGCTTTGGCCAGGCAGTCCACGACCGGCAGCCAGCGGGGCCTGCGCTCGGCCCGCTCGCGGGCATCCATGAGCAGGTGATCGGCCTGACGCTCCCAGTTCTTGGCACGCAGCACCTGGGCCTGGGTCTGGGCGGCATCGCCGGGGTTTTCCAGGGCATCGCACAGGCCCTCGGCCAGCGCGTGCGTGAAGGCGGCGTGCTCGGCCAGCAGGTCGAATTCGAAGGTGCGCTGGCGCAGCACGCGGGCCAGCAGCACGCGCGCTTCATCGGCCACCAGCGATATGGGCTGCTGCTGGCGCAGCAGCACGCTGGAGATGCGCAGCAGCTCCAGCAGATAGGCGCTGGCGGCGGCTTCGCCCAGCACGTCGTCGAGCCGGTCGCCCACCCGGAAGGCCTCGATGTCCAGGGACTGCATGGCGTTGTAGACCAGGCGCTCGGCCCCCGCCATCAGCCAGGCAATGTGGCCCCAGTCGTTGCGCGCGGCCTGCGAGAGCAACTCGACGGCCTGGGACTTGCCCACGAAATGCTGCAGGCGCTTGCGGGCCCGGTTCCAGTCGATCACGAAGACGATGCGCGAGGCCACGTTCTCCAGGCCGGCTTGTAGCTGGGCGTTGTTCTGCGCCTCCAGGCGGGCCTGGCCCACCATGTAGGGCTTGCCGGCGTTGAGCCCTTCAGAGACCCGGGGGTCGAAAATCTGCCAGGTAAAGCCCATGTCTTCGAGCATCTGCCGGAAAAAGCCGAAGCGGCCCGGGTGCAGGTCGGAATAGGTGAGCGAGATGGTGTTGTCCTGCACCTCGATCACCAGCACATGGACGTCGTTGGTGCCGATGTCGTTCTGGATCAGCAGCCGCTCGCCGTCGCGCGTGACGGCGGTGTCCAGCCCGGGGTGCGAGAACTTCAGGGCGGCCGTGCGGTGCAGCCCGCGCATGAAGGCGCGGATCAGCGGCCGGTCATCGTCGTTCACCTGCCAGGCGTGGGCGCCATCGATATCTTCGGTGGCCAGTTCGCTCGACAACGCATTGATCTGCTTGTGCAGGTCCATCACCAGCAGGTGCAGGCTGTCGCCGCGCTGGCGGTCGCCGTGGGTGAGTTCATTCAATGCCGCGCGGGGCAAGCCTTCGTTGTCGGCCAGGGTGTGCAGTTGCTGCAGCCAGTAGTCGCGCCGCCCGGCGATGTCGGAGGCACTGGCCTGCCCGGTGTCGCACACGGGGCGGGCCATGATGGACAGGTCGTTGGAGAGGGCCTCCAGCAGGTTTTCCATGTGGGGCAGGATCAGCAGGTCGTCGTCGTAGTAAGCGCCGCTTACCAGCTCCTGGGCCCAGGGTGCGTCCTGCAACCCCGCGTGCGCGATGTCCTCTTCCCAGCGCCCCACCGGCCCATCGGGCGTTGACGCATGCTGCGCCGCCGATTGAAGCAGGGTCAGGTACAGCTTGAGCCGGTCATTGGCTGCCAGGGCCGCCTTGATCCACGCCGGCATCAGCAGCGAGGGCTGCCCCAGGGATGCAACCGCTTTTTCCTTGAGCATCAATTAATTCTCCGCAAGTTCAGACGGTATTAGCGCTTGCCAAGATGGCAGTCTCATGACGGTTTGGTGACAGACTGGTGGCGCTGACATATATGCCCGCTGCGGCACCTGACGGTACAGCCGCCCAGAGGGGCCACAGGCGTTCAG
>WOZN01000219.1 GCA_011620245.1 Acidovorax sp. | reverse complement strand
CTTCGTCCTTGGCCCCATAGACCGCAAACGTGATGCCCACGCGCCGGAAGATCACTTCGGCCTCGGCGCGCCGCGCCTGCATCACATCCACAGGCTGGCGCGCGAGCCACTGGCCATAGCGCTTGTAATGCTCGCGCACATCGCTGCCATCAAAGGGCAGCATGGTGTACATCTCGTCGAATTTCTGCATGGGCGGGCCTCCTGGGATCAGGAAAGCAAGTTGCGCGCCCGCTGCCTGTGTTCCTTGCCAAACCATGGCAGCCGACCGCAGACGCCGGCGCGAGCTATGGCGCCATGTGGTGCTGCCAGTACCGCTGCCCGGCATCCCGCTCGCAATGCACCTGCAGGGGCTGTGCCGAACCCCAGGTGGCAGCCCCGCAGCGCGCGGACTCCACCACCCGGATCTTCCGCTCCCGGTAGCGCCCCAGCACCTCGGACGCCGGGTGCCCAAAGCGGTTGCGGTACCCGGCCTGCACCAATGCGGTGCGCGGCTGGACGGCATCCAGAAACAGCGCGCTCGATGACGTCTTGCTGCCATGGTGCGGCACCAGCAGCAGATCGGCGGCCAGCGGTGCGGCACCCGCCACCAATGCCTGCTCCTGCGCCTGCTCGATATCCCCCACCAGCAAGGCCACTGCGGGCGCGGGCCCCGGCGTTGCGATACGCAGCACGCAGCTGGTGGCATTGGTGTTTGCGGTGCTCGCGGCGCTTGCGGTGCTCGCGGCGCGTGCGCCATCGCCCGCTGCCGGGTGCAGCACCTCGAAGGCCACGCCATCCCAATCCCAGCGCTGCCCCGCCACACAAGGCGTGGCCGGGCGCAGCGCCTGCAATTCATGCCCGGCTTCGATCGATCCCGTCAAGGCCGCCTGGGGTTGCTGTGCCAGCACGGCCGCCGCGCCGCCTGTGTGATCGGAATCCCGGTGGCTCAGCATGAGCAGGTCCAGCCGCTCGCCCAGCGCGCGCAGCAGGGGCACCAGCACGCGCTCGCCGGCGTCGCTGTCCGCGTGGTCGCGCGGGCCGGCGTCGTACAACAGCGTGTGGCTGGCGGTGCGCACCAGCACGGCCTGGCCCTGGCCCACGTCGGCGGCCAGCAGCTCGAACTGCCCCGGCGCCGGGCGCGGCGGCTGCCACCACAGCGCGGGCAGCAGCAGCGGCAATCCCAGGGCGCGCACGCGCCAGGGCAGGGGCAGCGCCAGCAGCGTGCCGCCGGCCACGGCTGCCACGCCCGCCCACAGCGGCGCCACGGGCAGCGCAATCTGCGCCCAGGGCCAGGTGGCCAGCCACTGCAGCAGCACCGACAGCCCCTGCACGCACCAAGCCGCCGCCTGCCACAGCGGCGCCCACAGCACGCCCAGCAGTGCCAGCGGTGTGACCACCAGCGTGGTCCACGGAATCGCCACCAGATTGGCCAGCAGGCCTACGGCGGACACCTGCCCAAACAGCAGCAGCGTGAGCGGCGTCAGCGCCAGCGTCGCCACCCACTGCTCGCGCAGCAATGCATGAAAATGGCCTTTAACGCCCGATGGACGTGCGCTTGCAGCTCCTGAATCAGTAGCAAAAAGCACCGCCACGGCCACAAAACTCAGCCAGAACCCGGGCTGCAGCATGGCCCAGGGGTCGGCCGCCAGTACCACCGCGCAGGCCAGCAGCCACACCTGCGGCCAAGGCCAGCGCCGCCCCGACAGACGCAAGAGCGCCACCACGGCCAGCATGCACACCGTGCGCTGCGCGGGCACGCCCCAGCCGCTGAAGAGGGCATAGCCCGCAGCCAGCAGCACGCCGCCGGCCAGCGCCGCCGTGGGCGCGGGCAGGGCCAGGCACAGCCACTGCGACCGGCGCCAGGCGCGGCCCAGCAGCGCGGCCGCCAGCCAGGCAAACAGCGTGATATGCAGGCCCGAGATGCTCATCAGGTGGGCCACGCCCGTGGCGCGGAAAACATCCCAGTCGGCCCGCTCGATGGCGCGCTGGTCGCCGGTGACCAGCGCCGTCACCACGCCGGCGGCGCGCTGGCGGGCGCCGTCCTGGACAGGATTGCCAGCAGGGTCGGCCAGCGTGCGGGCGATGGCGTCGCGCACGCGCTGGCGCAGCTGCTCGACGGGATGGCGCCAGGTGGCGGCCAGCCGCTGCGGCGGGCCGTGCAGTGCATCCAGCCGCGCACTGGTGCGCACATAGCCGGTGGCCTGCACGCCCTGCTCCCACAGCCACAGCTCGTAGTCAAAGCCATGCGGGTTGCGCCCGCCGTGCGGCGCCTTCAGGCGCACGGTGAGGCGCCAGCGCTCGCCCGCGCGCACGGCGGGCGGCGGTGCCAGCTCGCCTTGGTGCCGGCCCTGCGCGTACCACGACAAATCCATCAGCGCCGGCACCTGCACGGGGGCGCCCCCCAGCAGCGCGGACTCCACCTGCAGCCGCAGGCGCAAGCCGGTTTCACGCTCTTGCGGCATGGCGGCCACCACGCCCGTCACGCGCAGGTCCTGCCCTTGCAGCTGCGGCGCCAGCGCCCCGGCCAGAAACGCACCGGCGCGCAGACCGCACAGGCTCCAGGCCAGCAGCGCCGCAATCAGCCACGCCAGCGCACGCCACCGGGGCACACGCCACGCCAGCCAGGCGCCGGCAAGCGCCAGTGCCAGCGTGCCCGCATAGGCGGGCAGCGGCCACAGCGCGGCCTGCTGCAGCTGCAGCGCCGTGCCCAGCAGCCAGCCGGCCAGCGCGGCGGGCAGGCGCCAGGCCATGCGCGGCGGGATCGGTGCAGACGCCAGGGGACTCATCCTAGAAACGGCAGGTGCATAGCGCTCTCACCCAAAAGGTGAACGCCATCGGAGCCATCAACGATAGATTTCATGCGGCTTGTCAAGGGATACAAAGCGGTCAACTGCCGTTTTTAGGATTAAGGTTAGTCTAAACAACAGGGATACAGCTTCTGAAAAGGATCACCGCCATGCCCATCACGCCCGAGCAACGCAAGCTCATCGACTCATTGCTGCGGGCGCCCAGCCAGCGGCGGGCCTTCTTGCTGGCTGCGCTGGGCGGCATGGCCGCAGCAGCCCACGCGCAGGCGCCGGCGCAGGCGGCCACGCCCGCCAAGGTCAAGACCCAGGCACGCATTGTGATCGCGGGCGCAGGCGCGGCGGGCCTCACGGCTGCCGCACGCCTGTCGGCAGCGCTGGAAGGCGCGCGCATCACGCTGATCGATGCCCGCAAAGAGCAGTACTACCAGCCCGGCTTCCCCCTGGTGGGTGCGGGTATCAAGCCCGCGCGCTACGCGGAGTTGCCGCGCACTGCCGATTTTGTGCCCGCAGGCGTGGAGCTGGTGCCCGAGCGCGTGGCCGAGTTCGACGTGGAAGGCCGCCATGTGGTGACCGAAAGCGGCACACGCCACGCCTACGACTTCCTGATCGTGGCCACCGGTCTGCAGCTCGAATATTCCCTGATCGAGGGCATGGACATCCGGCTGATCGGCCAGGGTGGCATCGGCAGCATCTACGCCGGCCCGCAAGCCGCCGAGGACACCTGGCGCGCGATGTCTTCGTTTGCCGACCAGGGCGGGCGCGGCGTGTTCCTGCGCCCCGCCACCGAGATGAAATGCGCGGGCGCGCCGCTCAAATACACCTTCATCACAGAGGACTACCTCACCCGCCGCGGCACACGCAACAAGTCCGAGGTGGTCTACAACAGCAACAACAAGGTGCTGTTCAGCGTGCCCATCGTCTCCGAGAAAGTGCGCATGCTCTACCACGAGCGCGGCATTGCGGTGAACTACGAGCGCGTGCTGCGCGCCATCGACCCGGGCAAGCGCCTGGCCACCTTTGCCACGCCGGACGGGCTGGAGCAGCAGCCCTACGACTTCATCCATATCATCCCGCCCATGCGCGCGCCCGAGGCGGTCAGAAACAGCCCCTTGCCCTGGCCCGCCGACAAGAACAAGGAATGGGCCGCCGAAGGCTGGATGCAGGTGGACAAGGGCACGCTGCGCCATATGCGCTACCCCAACGTGTTCGGCCTGGGCGACATCGCCGGCGTGCCCAAGGGCAAGACCGCCGCCAGCGTGAAATGGCAGGTGCCGGTGGCCGTGGATCACCTGGTGGCGCAGATCGCGGGCCGCTCTTCGACCGCGCTCTATGCGGGCTACACCTCGTGCCCACTCATCACGCGGCTGGGCCGGGCCATGCTGGTCGAGTTTGACTACCAGAACAACCTCACGCCCTCGTTTCCGGGCGTGATCGCGCCGCTGGAGGAGCTGTGGGTGAGCTGGGTCATCGAAACCATGGCGCTCAAACCCACCTACGTCAGCATGCTGCATGGCGTGGCTTGATGAGCAAAATTGCCAGCAAACCCATGTAAATCATGCGCGTACAGCTATATAATCTGTAGCAAAAACTGGAGACCCCCATGAAAGAACTCGACCCCCGCATCCTGCTGGCAGTGTTCCAGGAAATGCTGGGCGTCTGGCTGTGGCCGCTGGTGGCGGTGGCGGTGCTGGGCACGCTGGCCTTCGTGCTGCTGCTGGTGCGCGACCGCGGGCTGCGCGCGCGCCGGCTGGTGGGCGCGCAGGTGCTGGCCCTGCCGGGCGGCGCGCTGGCGCTGTGGATCATGGCCAGCGTGTCGTCGTCAGGCTTTGCCGACGCCGCCGGCCCTGCCGACTGGATACTGATCGCACTGGTCTTCGTGCTGGGCGCCGTGGGCACCACCATCGTGGCCTACACCCTCGCAGGCTGGCTGGGCGGCGGCGCCCGCGGCCGGCGCGCCTGATGCACGCCCACTGAAAATCAACCCGGCGGTGCTGCCATCGACAGACAGCAACCACCACCGCCCCGGGCATCGCCCGCCATGACCCGCGTAGGCCCGAAGAGCCGCCTAATGGACAATCTCGGCTTAACCCACCTGAGGAAAACCATGAGCGTTTACGACAAGCTGAAAGAACTGAACATCACATTGCCCCCTGTTTCCGTGCCGGCCGCCGCTTATGTGCCTTATGTACAGAGCGGCAACCTGGTGTTCCTGAGCGGCCATATCGCACGCAAGGACGGCAAGCCCTGGGCCGCCCAGTTGGGCCGCGACATCACCACCGAAGAAGGCAAAGCCGCCGCCCGCGCCGTGGCCATCGACCTGATGGGCACGCTGCAGGCGGCCTGCGGCGGTGACCTCAACCGCGTCAAGCGCATCGTGAAGGTGATGAGCCTCGTCAACTCCACGGGCGATTTCACCGAACAACACCTGGTGACCAATGGCGCCAGCGAGTTGCTGGGCCAGGTATTTGGTGAAAAAGGGGTGCATGCACGCAGCGCCTTTGGCGTGGCGCAGATCCCCATGGGTGCCTGCGTGGAAATCGAATTGATCGCAGAACTGGCCTGAGATCGTGAACATGTTCTTGGGAACCGATGAAATACTGGCGGAGCACGCTGGCCCAAGACATGCCGCTGCAACGCATGGTCTTTGAACCTAAAAACGGCAGTTGACCGCTTTGTATCCCTTGGCAAGCCGCATGAAA
>WOZN01000091.1 GCA_011620245.1 Acidovorax sp. | reverse complement strand
GGAGAGGTGGCAGAGTGGTCGAATGTACCTGACTCGAAATCAGGCGTAGTGGCAACACTACCGTGGGTTCGAATCCCACCCTCTCCGCCAGGATTGGCTCCACTACAGTGCGTTACAGTCCACAAAACCCCGCCCCGTCATAGGAGAGCGGGGTTTTTTTTGTCCTGTTGCGTCCGCTTGCGTCCGGTTGAAGCCGCGATGTTCTGGGGCACCGTTGGGGCACTTTTCCGGGTTTTCCGATGCCCCCAGAAATGTGCCCCCAAAATGCCCCTGACCTTCGCTACCACCGAGATGGCCTGACCCGCGCGCACCTGGTGCACTGCCTCCAGCTTGAACTTCTGCGTGAACTGCGCACGTACCTGCTTGTCACTCATTGCTCAACTCCTTGTCGGTATTTTCAACAAGGGCTAAGAACTCCAGGGGCAACCTCACTCGCAGCGTCGGATATCCTTGCATCAGGCATCCTGATGGGCAAGGCGTCAGATCAACTGTTGCAGCGGGGCTGTGGCCGCCAAGCCGGGCATGCCAAAACTATTCTGGCGCCAGGCTTCAAAAACGGTCACTGCAACCGCGTTGGACAGGTTCAGGCTGCGTTGACCAGCCACCATGGGCAGGCGCACGCGCTGCGCGGGCGGGAAGGTTTCGCGCAACTCGGGGGGCAACCCCCGTGTCTCCGCTCCGAAAACCAGCCAGTCACCGGGTAGAAAGCAGGTGTCATAGGCGTTCTGGCTGCTGTGCGTGGTCAGGGCAAACATGCGTGTCGGGTCGGGCTGGGCACTGCGCAGGAAAGCGGTCCACCCCGGATGCCGCTGTACCTGTGTGTATTCGTGATAGTCCAGCCCGGCGCGGCGCATCAGCCGGTCTTCCATCGAAAACCCCAGGGGCTCGATCAGGTGCAGCGTGCAGCCCGTGTTGGCCGCCAGGCGAATCACATTGCCGGTGTTGGGCGGTATCTCGGGTTCGACCAGAACGATATGGAACATGGCCCGTATTGTCGGGTGGCCGCACGGGCACCGTGCAGCGCCGTCGTAAACAAAGGTTTCAGGTCCGTTCGGTGCGCGCCACCACCATGGCCGTGATGTGCGCGGCGCCGGCCTGGCGCAGTGCGTGGGCTGCCGCATTCAGCGTGGCACCGGTGGTCATGACATCGTCGACCAGCACAATGCGTTGCCCCTGCAAGGCGGCCGCGCGGGTCGGCTCGGCGGCAAACGCGCCCTGCAGGTTGCGCAGGCGCTGGCTGCGCGGCAGGCCGCTTTGCGCCTCGGTGGCGCGCAGCCGCAGCAGCAGGGTGGCGTCCACCTTGGGGCCGGCGATGTGGCGGGCCAGCAGGGCGGCCTGGTTGAAGCCGCGCTCGCGCAGGCGTTCGCGGGACAGGGGTACCGGCAGCACGCGGTCGGCGGCTTCCAGCGCAGGTTCCACCCAGGGCGTGCTGCGCAGCAGCGTGGCCAGCGCCGCTGCCCATCCGGGATCGCCGCGGAACTTGAATTCGGCGATGGCGCCGGCCCATGGGTAGCCATAGTCCACCGCTGCAAAGCAGGCATCCAGCCCAGGTGGCTCGCGCAGGCAGGCGCCGCATTCCGAGACGCCTTCGGGCACCGGCAAGGCGCAGCGCACGCAGCGCGCGCGGGGTTGCGCAAACCGGGCGGCACAGCCATCGCACACGCGCCGAGCCGGCCAGGCGTGGCACACGGCGCACTGGCTCGGCAGGCGGTCGATCAGCGCGCCGATGCGCCGCGATGTCCCTGCCAGCGTCTTGTAAAACATTCCATCAATATACTCGTCTGCCCTTCTTTGCAGCCATGTCCACCGAGCATCCTCCCACCATCGATCCCGTTGCTGCAGCCCGCTGGCATGCCGCAGCACCTGCCCATTCGCCCTGGTTGCACGAAGAAGTGGCCCGGCGCATGGACGACCGGCTGCAGTGGATTCGCCAGCCTCCCGCCGCCTGGTGCCATTGGGACGCCGTGCGGGGGGGGCTGCAAGGCCACGCCCTTGTCCGTGCCCGCTATCCCCAGGCGCTTTGCCAGGTGACGGAAACGTCTCCCCACTGTCTTCCTGTCGCGATGCAGGCGCTGACCCGGCCATGGTGGAGCGCGGCGCGATGGAGTGCAGGGCGCCCGCGGTTCGGCTTGCCGCAGGAAGGGAGCGTGCAGATGCTCTGGGCCAACATGGCCCTGCACATGGCGAGCGATCCGCAGGCGCTCATCGCCCAGTGGCATCGCGCGCTGGCCGTGGATGGTTATCTGATGTTCTCGTGCCTCGGGCCCGACACCGTGAAGGAGCTGCACGCGGTGTATGCCGCGCTTGGCTGGCCGCCCGCGGGGCATGTTTTTACCGACATGCACGACTGGGGCGACATGCTGGTGCAGGCCGGCTTTGCCGAACCAGTGATGGACATGGAGCGCATCCGGCTCACCTTTGCCACGCCGCAGCGCCTGCTGCAGGAACTGGCGGAGCTGGGGTGCAATCTGCACCCCCAGCGCTTCCCGGCGTTGCGCGGACGCCACTGGCGCAGCCGCCTTCACGAAGTTTTACAGGACAAGCTGGGTGATCCGCAGCAGGATGGGCAACTGGTGCTGACGTTTGAAATCATCTATGGCCATGCTTACAAACCCAAACCAAGGGTGCGGGTGAGCGCCAGTAGCGCGGTCTCGCTGCAAGACATGCGGGCCATGTTGCGCGAAGGTGGCGACAAGAGCCGAGTCGTGAAGCCTTGTCAATGACATGGGACAAGGAGCGCTACAATTCCCGACGATTGAAAGTTGGTTACGTTTGTGTACTGCACTGGTGCAGTGGCCGTTTGCCAGGCGTTTGTGTTGACAAGTCTGATTTTTCATTTTGCTACGGTGTCGGGCCAGCGGATTGACTGGCAACTGCCCTGCAATGGCTCGGTGGCACGCGCGCGGATATGGATATGGTTGTGCGCCTTGTCGCTGGCAATGGCCCTGCTTTTCTGGATGTTTGGCGGCCGGTGGGGCATTCCTTTTGGCTGGCTCGCCATCGTTGCTGTAGGGATGGGATTCGCCAGGCACGGTCGCCATGCGGCGGATGGCGAGAGGATTTCACTGCAAGGCTCACGCCTGGTGGTGGAGAAGGAGACTGCAGGCCGGCTGGAGCGCGCCGAGTTTGACCGGAGCCGGGTTCGAGTGGAGCCTAAAACCGGGGACCGTTCGCTTATCACGCTGTCTGCGCAGGGGCGATCGGTGGAAGTGGGGCGCTTCGTTCGCCCCGAGCTTCGCCCGGCCCTGGCATCGGAGATTCGCATGGCCTTGCGCGCCGCCTGACCTCGCGCAGGTGCGCCCAAGTGGTTGGTTAAATTGAGGCTTAGATGTAAGTGAGAACTATGAAGAGCATTTCCAACAAGCTGGCTTCTCTGCTGCTGACTGCCGGTGTATGGGTGGGCACCGCGGCCCATGCCGTTCAAGACCTGCCCGGTGGCCCTGCGGTCAACCAGTTGAACCTGGCGCCACCCGCCACCAGGATTGCCGAAGAGCAGCATTTCCTGCACTGGATGATGCTGATCATCTGCACGGTGATCTTCGTCGCGGTGTTTACCGTGATGTTCTATTCGATCTGGAAGCACCGCAAATCCAGGGGCGCCAAGTCGGCCAATTTCCACGAGTCCGTTACGGTGGAAGTGGTCTGGACCATTGTTCCTTTCATCATCGTGATCCTCATGGCCCTGCCGGCCACGAAGGTCCTGGTGGCCCAGAAAGACACCACCAACGCCGACCTGACCATCAAGGCCACCGGTTACCAGTGGAAATGGGGCTATGACTACATCACGGGCGAAGGTGAAGGCCTGGCCTTCATCTCCATGCTCGACAGCAGCCACCGCGCCATGTCCGACAGCGGCAACGTGAGCGAAGCGCCTGACAACTACCTGCTCAAGGTGGACAACCCGATGGTGGTTCCTGTGAACAAGAAGGTGCGCATCATCACCACCGCCAATGACGTGATCCATTCTTTCATGGTGCCGGCCTTCGGCATCAAACAGGATGCGATTCCGGGCTTCGTGCGCGATACCTGGTTCCGCGCCGAGAAGGTCGGCGACTACTACGGTCAGTGCGCCGAACTGTGTGGCAAGGAGCATGCCTACATGCCTATCCATGTAAAGGTGTTGTCGGCCGAGGATTACAGCCAGTGGGTAGTCGACCAGAAGAAAAAGGCGGCTTCCAAGCTGGACGATCCTTCGAAGGTGTGGGCACTGGAAGACATTCTCAAGCGTGGTGAAAAAGTCTACGCCGCCAACTGCGCAGCCTGCCACCAGGCCAACGGCAAGGGTGCCGGCCCCATCAAACCCCTGGATGGTTCCGCCATCGTGCTCGACACCGACCATGCCAGACAGATTCAGGTGTTGCTCAAGGGCGTGAACAACGGAGCCATGCCTGTGTGGGCGCAACTGAGCGATACCGATATCGCTGCAGTGGTCACCTACACCAAGAACAACTGGTCAAACAAGACCGGGCAACTGGTTCAGCCAGCGGAAATTGTGGCCCAGCGTGGCAAGTAATCACCGCCCCACAGCATTGAGGAATTCAAAATGAGCGCAGTTCTGGACAATCGCGGGCACGCACACGACAGCCACGACAGCCATGCACCGTCTGGCTGGCGCCGCTGGGTGTTTGCCACCAACCACAAGGACATTGGTACGCTGTACCTGCTGTTCTCGTTCACCATGCTGATGATCGGCGGCGTTCTGGCGCTGCTGATCCGTGCCGAGCTGTTCCAGCCCGGCCTGCAACTGGTCAACCCCGAACTGTTCAACCAGCTCACCACCATGCACGGCCTGATCATGGTGTTCGGCGCCATCATGCCGGCCTTCGTGGGGTTTGCGAACTGGATGATCCCGCTGCAGATCGGCGCTTCCGACATGGCCTTCGCGCGCATGAACAACTTCAGCTTCTGGCTGATGATTCCTGCCGCATTGATGCTGGTGAGTTCCTTCTTCATGCCCGGCGGCGCGCCCGCCGCTGGCTGGACGCTGTATGCCCCGCTGACGCTGCAGATGGGCCCCTCGATGGACGCCGGCATCTTTGCGATGCACATCCTGGGTGCCAGTTCCATCATGGGCTCGATCAACATCATCGTGACCGTCCTGAACATGCGTGCCCCTGGCATGACGCTGATGAAGATGCCGATGTTCGCCTGGACATGGCTCATCACTGCCTACCTGCTGATCGCCGTGATGCCCGTGCTGGCCGGCGCCATCACCATGACGCTGACAGACCGCCACTTCGGCACCAGCTTCTTCAACCCTGCAGGCGGCGGTGACCCGGTGATGTACCAGCACATCTTCTGGTTCTTCGGCCACCCCGAGGTGTACATCATGATCCTGCCGGCCTTCGGCATCATCAGCCAGATAGTTCCCGCCTTCGCACGCAAGAAGCTGTTTGGCTACGCCTCCATGGTGTATGCCACCTCGTCCATCGCCATCCTGTCGTTCATCGTGTGGGCCCACCACATGTTCACGACCGGCATGCCGGTGACCGGCCAGCTGTTCTTCATGTA
>WOZN01000004.1 GCA_011620245.1 Acidovorax sp. | reverse complement strand
TCATTTCTGGCGGCACTGGCGGGCGCATTGCGTCGTTGCTACTCGCTTGTGTGGCATAGCCACACGGCACTCGCAGCGCCTAGCACTGCATCCCGCCAGCGCTCGCCATAAACGGGACATTGGCAATTTCCGCATCCCTAACAAGCCACCGCCTGCCCCAGCAACGGCCGAAAGCCCGCCATGTTCCCGCAACGGCTTGATGCACCCCAGGCCTACGGCATTGCCAAGGCCATGATGGACGGCTTCAACCGGCATTACCGGCTGTTCCGTACCGAGTCTGCGCGGGCCAAACACCGTTTCGAAACCGGTGACTGGCACGGCCAGCAGCGGGCGCAGCGTGAACGCATCGAGTTTTATGACCTGCGCGTCAAAGAATGCGTGCGCAGGCTCGAAAAGGAGTTCAGCGCGGGCGCGCAGCCCATGGACGTGTGGCACCAGATCAAGCTGCATTACATCGGCCTGCTGGTCAACCACCACCAGCCCGAGCTGGCCGAGACTTTCTTCAATTCGGTCACCACGAAGATCCTGCACCGCACGCATTTTCACAACGACTTCATCTTTGTGCGGCCCGCCGTCAGCACCGAATACATCGAAAACGATGAGCCCGCCGCGCGGCCCACCTACCGGGCGTTTTATCCCTCGCGCGACAACCTGCACGAAACCATGTGCCGCATCATTGAAAACTTCCAGCTCCAGCGTGAGTTTGTGGATCTGGCGCGCGATGCCGGTTGCGTGGTGAACGCGATGCGCGGCCGGCTCGACAAGGTCAGGCTGCGCGCCAACTTTCAGATCCAGGTGCTCAGCAGCCTTTTTTACCGCAACAAGGGTGCGTATGTGGTGGGCAAGATCATCAACGGTTTCAACGAGGTGCCGTTTGCCCTGCCCATACTGCATGACGATGATGGCCGGCTGTTCATTGACGCAGCATTGTTTGGCGAAGACGACATGCAGATGCTGTTCAGCTTTGCGCGGGCGTATTTCATGGTGGACATGGAGGTGCCCAGCGCCTATGTGCAATTTCTGCGCAGCCTTATGCCGAAGAAGCCGCGCGCCGAGATCTACAACGCGCTGGGCCTGGCCAAGCAGGGCAAGACGCTGTTCTACCGCGACTTTCTGTACCACCTCAAGCATTCCAGCGACAAGTTCCGCATTGCGCCTGGCATCAAGGGCATGGTGATGCTGGTGTTCGACCTGCCGAGCTTTCCGTTCGTGTTCAAACTCATCAAAGACTATTTCCCACGCCCCAAGGACACCACGCGCGAGCAGGTCAAGGGCAAATACCTGCTGGTCAAGCAGCACGACCGCGTGGGGCGCATGGCCGATACGCTGGAGTACAGCGAAGTCGCTTTTCCGCGCGACCGGTTTGACGACGCACTGATCGCCGAGATCGAGAAATTCGCGCCCAGCCAGCTGGAGATCAGCGACCGCAAAAACGACGATGGCAGCGACGGCCAGACCGAGGTCATCATCAAGCACCTGTATATCGAGCGGCGCATGATTCCGCTCAATATCTACCTGCAGGAAGCCTTTGACACTGGCCTGTCTGACCCCCGCGCCCACCAGCAGATGGAGCGCAGCGTGATCGAATACGGCAACGCCATCAAGGATCTGGTGGCCGCCAACATTTTCCCCGGCGACATGCTGTGGAAGAACTTCGGCATCACGCGCAACGGCAAGGTGGTGTTCTACGACTACGATGAAATCGAATACATCACCGACTGCAACTTCCGCCGCGTGCCCACGCCACGCAACGAGGAAGAAGAAATGAGCGGCGAGGTCTGGTACACCGTGGGCCCGCACGACGTATTTCCCGAAACCTTTGCTCCTTTTCTGCTGGGCAACGACGCCGTGCGCGAGGTGTTCATGCAGCACCATGGCGACCTGCTCGACGTGGCTTTCTGGCAGTCGCACAAGGAGCGCATCCAGGCGGGCCATTTGTATGACGTCTTCCCTTACGATCCCGAGCGGCGCTTCCACCACGCTGCCCATTGATCAACGCGTATTCCCCCCTCAATCCCAAGGAGCTTCCCATGTCCGCATCCCAACAAGACCCCATCGTCATCGTCGGCGCCGCACGCACCCCCATGGGGTCGCTGCAGGGCGACTTCTCCAGCCTGGCCGCGCACGACCTCGGTGGCGCGGCCATCAAGGCAGCCATTGCGCGCGCCGGGGTGTCGCCCGATGCCGTGGGTGAATTGCTGTTTGGCAACTGCCTGATGGCCGGCCAGGGCCAGGCGCCCGCGCGCCAGGCAGGCTTCAAGGGTGGCTTGCCCAAGAGCGCCGGCGCGGTCACGCTGTCCAAAATGTGTGGCTCGGGCATGAAGGCGGCCATGTTTGCGCACGACATGCTGCTGGCCGGCACGCATGACGTGATGGTGGCTGGCGGCATGGAAAGCATGACCAACGCCCCTTACCTGCTGCAAAAAGGCCGGAGCGGCTACCGCCTGGGCCATGACCGCATCTTTGACCACCTGATGCTCGACGGCCTGGAAGACGCCTACGAGCCTGGCCGCTCCATGGGCACTTTTGGCGAAGACTGCGCCGCCAAATACCAGTTCACGCGCGAGCAGCAGGATGCGTTTGCCACCGCCAGCGTGCAGCGCGCCAAGGCAGCCACCGAATCGGGCGCGTTTGCGGACGAGATCGTGCCCGTCACCATCAAGACCCGCGCGGGCGAAACCGTGATTTCGGTGGACGAAGGCCCGGGCCGGGTCAAGCTCGACAAGATCCCCACGCTCAAGCCCGCCTTCAAGAAGGACGGCACCATCACCGCCGCATCCAGCTCCAGCATCAATGACGGCGCAGCCGCGCTGGTGATGATGCGCGCATCCACCGCCCAAAAGCTCGGCTGCCAGCCTCTGGCGCGCATCGTGAGCCACGCCACGCACGCGCAGGAGCCGGAATGGTTTGCCACGGCCCCGCTGGGCGCCACGCAAAAAGCGCTGGCCAAGGCGGGCTGGGCCGTGGGGGATGTGGATCTGTGGGAAATCAATGAAGCCTTTGCCGTGGTGCCCATGGCGCTCATGAAAGAGCTGAACCTGCCGCACGACAAGGTCAACGTCAACGGCGGTGCCTGCGCCCTGGGTCACCCCATTGGCGCGAGTGGTGCGCGCATCATGGTCACGCTGATGTATGCGCTCAAGGCGCGCGGCCTCAAGAAGGGCCTGGCCACGCTGTGCATTGGCGGCGGCGAGGCCACGGCCGTGGCGATCGAGCTGGTCTGAGGGCAGCCGGGGCAGGGCAGCAGGCCAAGGCCTGCGCGCGCTGGCGAATCGCCCCGGTTTTCGTGTTCCGCAGCAGTTGGGTCTGCGGCACATAAATTACTCAATTTTGATAGCTGCTTACGTATGCTGAATAAGCGCTGGAGGCCTATTTCATGTCAAATATCCTGATCATCGGTGCTTCGCGCGGCCTGGGCCTGGAGTTCGCGCGCCAGTATGTGGCCGCGGGCGACCGCGTGCTGGCCACCGCGCGCGACGCCGCCGGGCGCGAGCGCCTGCAGGCGCTGGGGGTCGAGAAGGTGCTGACCGTGGACGTGGCCGATCCCGCCAGCGTGAGCGGACTGGCCTGGATGCTGGACGGCGAAAAAATCGACATTGCCATCTACGTGGCGGGCGTCATGGGCCATGATGGCACGGCGCTCTCGCCGCCCACGCAGGGCGAGTTCGACCGCGTCATGCACACCAATGTGCTGGGCGCCATGCAGGCCATCCCGCAGGTCGCCCCCCTGGTCGAGGCCGCGCATGGGCGCTTTGCCTTCATCAGCAGCGAGATGGGCTGCATCGGCGGCGTGACCAACAGCCACACCTGGCTCTACCGCGTCAGCAAGGCCGCGCTCAACATGGCGGTGGCCAGCGCCCAGCATGACTACCCGCAGGCCACGCTGGTGGCGCTGCACCCCGGCTGGGTGCAGACCGACATGGGCGGAGAGCAGGCCCCGCTTACTGCACCCGAGAGCGTGGCCGCCATGCGCGCCACGCTCGCGCAGCTGACGCCAGCGCACAAGGGCCAGTTCCTGCAGCGCGACGGCACGCCCTGCGCCTCGTGGTGAGGGCCGCTGGCCCGGGCTACCCGCAACACAAGACACCACAAAACACCCGGAGACAACAATGCTGCTGACCCAGGACCAGGAAATGATCCGCGACGCCGTGCGCGCCTTCGCCTCCTAGGTTCAACCCGGCAGGCCTTGCGCCACGCTTGCAGCGGCGTCCCAGTCATGCTCGAACCAGGCGTCGCCTTCCAGATAAGCGCGCAGCATGGGCAGGCTGTCGAAGCCCCAGAAGACCTTGCCATCGACCTCGAAGGCCGGCACGCCAAACACGCCGCGCGCGGCGGCGGCATCGGTGTTGCTGCGCAGCAGCGCCTTGGCGCGTGCGCCATCCGCATCGTCGGGTTGCAGCTGCGGCTCCAGTTCGGCGGCCAGGGCCGTGAGGCGCTGCGCATCGAGCGCATCATGCCCGCCCTGCCACACATGGCGCAGCAGCGTGCCGGCCACAAAGCGGTTGATGCTGCCGTCACGGCTGCAGGCCAGGGCCTGACGCAACAATGGCAGCGGGTTGAACGGATGCCGCGCCGGCATCGCGAGCGGCACGCCCAGCGCATGGCCCAGCCAGGTGACATGGCGATAAGTCCAGTCGCGCTTCGGCGCGATGCCCGCCGGGCCCGGGTTGCCATGCTGCTTGAGCAGCGCGCCCAGCAGCACCGGGCGGTATGCCACGCTGTAGCTCAGGCCCTCCAGCACCTCGGGCAGGCGCTCGAAGGCCAGCCAGGCATAGGGCGAGACAAAGTCCAGGTAGAAAGTGATGCGCTTCATATCGACTCCTTGGCCACGTCTTCAAGGGAAGTACGGAGGGGAAAGGGCATCCCGGCGCGCTGCGCCAGCCGCGCCCAGATGGCCAGGCGTTCCACGCTGTCGGCCAGTGCCCAGGCGCGAATCTCGGGGATGGTGCGAAAGCACCCCTCGCAGCGGCTGCGGTCTTCGGTCATGCGGCACACCGAGATGCAGGGCGAGGGGATCACCTCGTCCGAATCCGCATCAAAATAGCCTGCAGCGCTTAACAGCTGTGCGCGAGCAGCTATCGCTTTGGTAGCACTCATGCCGCCACCTCCTGCACCACATCGACCACCGGGGCGCCAGTCAGGCGCTGCAGGTCACCCGGGTGCAGCGGAAAAACACCATGCGGATGCCCGGCGGCCGCCCAGACCACCTCAAAGCGCAGCAGCTCCTGGTCGATCAGCGTGACCGGGGGCGTGGCGTGCGCGATGGGCGAGACGCCACCGATCGAGAAGCCCGTGCGCTCTTTCACGAAACCGGCATCGGCCCGGCCAATCTTGCCCACATGGGCCTCGACCTTTTTTTCGTCCACGCGCCGGTCGCCCGAGGTGATGACCAGCACCGCCGCATCGTCGCTCTTGCGGCGGAAGATGATGCTCTTGGCCACCTGCCCCACCAGAATACCCAGCACATCGGCCGCCTGCTGCGCGGTGCGCGCGGCGTCGTCGAGCATGCGC
>WOZN01000060.1 GCA_011620245.1 Acidovorax sp. | reverse complement strand
TGCGCCCAAACGCATCGCTTTTATTTGTGCCGCCAAGCATCGAACACTACACTAGGCGGGGCTGCAATCCTGCCGATAAGCCAGTTCCTCCCACTGGCCTGCTGGGTCCACTTCAGATCTACCCAGACTGCGAACGATATGTTTGGAGGGATAAGCCGCCCGCAGGGCGATTGGGATACGGCGGCGCACGTATTTGATGCCGTGCTTGCCGCGTTCGTAGATGTTTTCAGAGATGGCTTTCATGGGTTGCTCCACAAGTGCTTGTGACAGACCGAGTGGCTGGAGGTACCCGCCGGTGATGTTGCCCCTGTATCGTTTACTCAAAGACGCGCACTGCGAAGGCAAGCCGCGCCCGACTGCCCGTGATGTGCTGGAAGCATGGAGCATCGACAAACCCGCCGAAATTCACAAAATGCTGACGCATGGGTTCGATTGCTACGACGCCAATGGCAACACGAAACCCGCCGGCCTTGGATTGCCGAAATCGTCTTACATCCGCCCTTGCATCGAACGGAAAACAAAAAACCCCGCTATCTTTCGAATAGCAGGGTTTCTTTACTGTACTTGGGGTGGCTGATGGGGCTCGAACCCACGACAACAGGAATCACAATCCTGGACTCTACCAACTGAGCTACAGCCACCGTAGCGTTGCATTATAGCCCGAGAAAACCGGGCTTCGCTCCAATATCCGTCAAATTTCCGATCAACCCGGTGTGGACTGTGGGCGTGGAACCTTGATTTGAACCTTGAAGCGATCTTTCAGCATTTCATAGTAGGCCAGCCCTTCGGCGTTGCTCCACAACTGCAGGTATTGCTGGCGCTCCTGGCGGGCTACTTGCTCGCTGGATGGCTCGCGAGGAACCAGTCGGCTGACCTTGGCCACAGCGTATCCCTGCGCTCCCAGGTCCACGCCGACCCAGGCTGGCAAAGTTGCAGCATTGACACTGAGCACCGCATCCACCAGAGGCCGTGGCTGATTTTGGGGCTGGTCGCGCGATACAACGATGGCTGGCGGCAGACCCGCCGCGTTGTTCGGCGTGGCCTTCCATGCCAGCAGCTTGGCTTCGCCTTCCTTGCGCGCCAACTCGGCCGACTTCTCGGCGATGTACAGACTGCGCACGCGCGCGCGCACTTCATCCAGTGGCAGGGTACGTGCAGCGGTATACGTGCTTATGCGGGCGGCTGCCATCTGGCTGGGTCCGGTCTCCACTGCTTCGGTATTGCGTTTGTTCGCGATGGAGTCCGACGAAAACAGCGCCTCCAGCAGCTTGCCGTTTGCCAGGGGGCCCGTGGCTCCCGGAGCCGGCGTACGGGCGACACCCGATGCCGTGAGAACCTTGAGCTTGAGCTTTTCGGCCACGGGCTTGAGGCTGTCAGACTGTTCATAAACCGCATTGGCAAACGATTCAGCCACCTCGGCAAACTTGCGCTGCGCTTGTTGCTGCTTGAGTTCGGCTTCCATGGAGGGACGCAGCTCTTCAAAGCTTGGTTGACGGGGCGTCTTGATATCCGTCAGCAAGATGATGTGGTATCCGAAATCGGTTTCCACCACGTCGCTGATGTCCCCTTTTTTCATCGCGAAAGCAGCATCTTCGAACGGCTTGACCATGGCACCCCGTGCAAAGAAATTCAGGTCTCCGCCGGACATGGCAGACCCTGCATCTTCGGAAGACTTCCTGGCAACTTCCGCAAAAGTGGCTGGTGCCTTGCGAACCTGCTCCAGCAATTGCGTTGCACGGGCCTTGGCCTTTTCCCGGTCTGCCGCCGGCGCATCCTTGGGCGCATTGATCAGGATATGGCTGGCGCGGCGCTCTTCCTTGCCTGCAAGGCGGGCCACGTTTTCCTTGTAATAGGTGCGCAAGTCATCTTCGTTCAAGGTGATGCCCGCACGCACGCTGTCAATGTCCAGCACCACATATTCCACGTCAGCCTGTTCGGCCTGCTGAAACGCAAAGACGTGGGCCTTGTAGTAGCCCTCCAGATCTGCATCGGTGGGCGCCACCTTGCTGGAAAACTCCGCAGGATTGAAGCGTGCAATCTGCACTTCGCGGCGTTGGTACAAGGCATCCAGCGACAACTTGACCTGCGCATCGGTGCTGAAGGCGGAGTCCATTACCCCTCCAACGACCTGGTTCACCGAAATATCCCGGCGCATATTGGCCTCGAAGCCTTCCGGCGTTAGTCCTTGGGCGGCAACCAGAGCGCGGTAGGCCTCGGCGTCGAGCGATCCATCGGGGCGCTTGAGGGCCGCGATGGCCGGTATTTCCTGCAGGCTGCGGGCCAGGCGACTGTCGCTGGTAACGAGGTGCATTTTCTGGGCTGCTGCCTGAAATACCCGGTCCCGTACCATACGCTCCAACGTTGCATAACGCGCCTGGGGAGAGTCGAGCAGTTTCGCATCCACCGTGGGCGACTGGGCCCGGATTCTGTCGGTCTCCATCCTGTGGGCATTGTCCCAGTCGGTCTGCTTGATGTCGTGACCATCAACGCGAGCAACGACAGCGCTCTTTTCGGAGAAATAGTTGCTGTCGATGCCCACCAGCACAAACGATGGAATGATCAGCAAGAACAACAAGAGCATCACGATCTTGGAGTGCTTGCGGATGGATTCAAACATGGTCGATCTTTCAGTGACAAAAAAAACAAAAGGCGAACTTTCGTTCGCCTTTGTTCGGTGGTGGTGGGTCCTGACGGTCTCGAACCGCCGACCTACTCCGTGTAAAGGAGCCGCTCTACCAACTGAGCTAAGGACCCCAACCTAACTGGACATCAATTCAAGGCGTCTTTCAATGCCTTGCCTGGACGAAACTTTGGAACTTTGGCAGCTTTGATTTTAATCGCAGCGCCGGTACGGGGATTGCGACCCGTGCGAGCCGCACGCTTGCCAACTGCGAAAGTGCCAAAACCGACGAGCGAGACGGTGCCACCCTTCTTCAGGGTCTTCTTGACGGCCTCGATCGTGGATTCCAGGGCGCGCGCTGCAGCGGCCTTGGAGATGTCGGCGTTGGTAGCGATATGCTCGATCAGTTCGGTTTTGTTCACAAAAAGCCTCTCGGGAAAGAGTTGATGGATGTCTCGCGGATATCTGGTTTTCACACGTCCGAAAGCACTACCCTTTGGGCTGGTGGGCATCAGACGGGGGAATGACTGGCATATGCAGCAGGCGCTGCTGCATCAGATTAAAGCCACCGAGTTTCCGTGTGTCAATACAACATGCTGATTTGACGCAGCATTGGCCGGAATTCTAGTCGCATTCCACGGCGTGACGGGGCTTGCAAGGCGCTTCTGTCTCACAGCCGCCGCATGGGCATCATTCCTGATTGACAGCGTGCCGTTGTTGCTGGCTGCAGCGCCGATGCAATGGCGCGCCCCACATCCTGTGTACCGGCTTTTCCACCCAGGTCAGGCGTGCGGGGGCCGCCGCCTTGAGGATCGAGCACGGCCTCGATGGCCGCCAGCACGGCATCGTGCGCTGCGCGGTAGCCGAGGAAGTCGAGCATCATCGCGCCACACCAGATCTGGCCGATGGGGTTGGCAATGCCCTGCCCCGCAATGTCGGGCGCCGAGCCGTGCACGGGCTCGAACAGCGAGGGCATGGTGCGTGTGGGGTTCAGGTTGGCGCTGGGCGCGATGCCGATGGTGCCGGTGCAGGCGGGCCCCAGGTCGCTGAGGATGTCGCCAAACAGATTGCTGGCCACCACCACGTCGAAAAAGTCGGGGCGCTGCACGAAATGCGCGGTGAGGATGTCGATGTGAAACTTGTCCACTCTCACATCCGGATACGACTTGGCCATCTCGGCCACGCGCTCGTCCCAGTAGGGCATGGTGATGGCGATGCCGTTGGACTTGGTGGCGCTGGTCAGGTGCTTCCTGGGGCTCGACTGGGCGAGGTCGAAAGCGAACTTCAGCACGCGGTCCACGCCGTGGCGGGACATCACCGTCTCCTGCATCACGATCTCGCGGGGCGTGCCTTCGTACATGCGCCCGCCGATGCTGGAGTATTCGCCCTCGGTGTTCTCGCGCACGATGAGCATGTCGATCTCGCCGGGCAGGCGCGGGCTGCCGTCGCGCCGCACCACCGGGGCGATCACGCCGGGCATGAGGCGCGCGGGGCGCAGGTTGATGTACTGGTCGAACTCGCGGCGAAACAGCAGCAGCGAGCCCCACAGCGAGACATGGTCGGCAATCTTTTCGGGCCAGCCCACGGCGCCGAAGTAGATGGCCTCATGGCCGCCGACCTGCTCCTTCCAGTTGTCGGGCAGCATCTTGCCGTGCTTTTCGCAGTAGTCCCAGCTGGAGAAGTCGAAATGGTCGAACTGCAGGTCGATGCCGAATTGGCGGGCGGCAGCGTCCATCACGCGCAGGCCCTCGGGCATGACCTCCTTGCCGATGCCGTCACCGGCCACCACTGCGATGCGATGCTTCGCCATTCAGATGCTCCTGAAAATATAGCTGCCAGCGCTTACCCATCATGCGCTGGAGGCCGAAAAGGCTTGAAATCTATTTGACGCGTGCCCGGATCTCGGGCAGCGCCTTCTGCAGGTAATACACCATCGACCAGACCGTGAGCACTGCCGATGCCCAGATCAGCCAGGTGCCCCACACGCCCGTGTCGATCACGCCGAACAGCTGCCCGTCATACAGAAGGAAAGGGATGGCCGTCATCTGCACCGTGGTCTTGAGCTTGCCGATCATGTGCACGGCCACGCTCTTGCTGGCGCCGATCTGTGCCATCCATTCGCGCAGGGCCGATATGGCGATCTCGCGGCCGATGATGATGAGTGCCACGAACACGTCGGCCCGCTGCAGGTGCACCAGCACCAGGAGCGATGCGCACACCAGGAACTTGTCCGCCACCGGATCCAGAAAAGCGCCGAAGGAGGAGGTCTGGTTGAGCTTGCGCGCCAGGTAGCCATCGAGCCAGTCGGTGGCGGCAAACACCACGAACAGCACGGTGGCGATGAGATTGCGCATGGCCGGCTCCAGCGGCGCGTAGAAGATCCCCACGATCAAAGGTATCGCGACGATGCGCGTCCAGGTCAACAGGGTGGGGATTGTCCAGAACATGGCGGCGATTGTGTCATGGCAGCGGCGCCCATTCTGTGCCAGCGGTGATAAGAACCTGAACACGTTCCAGGCAACACCCTTATCGAAGGGCCCGGTAAATCTCCTCGGCCAGTTCGCGCGAAATGCCGTCCACCGTGACCAGGTCTTCCACGCTGGCCGCCGCCACGCCGCGCACCCCGCCAAAGCGCTGCAGCAGGCGCGCGCGCTTCTTGGGGCCTACACCGGCGATTTCTTCGAGCTGGCCGCCGCCCACGCGCACCTTGGCGCGCGCCGCGCGCATGCCGGTGATGGCAAAGCGGTGGGCCTCGTCGCGGATCTGCGCCACCAGCATCAGCGCGGCCGAGTCCTTGCCCAGATAGACCTTTTCGCGCCCATCGGCAAACACCAGCTCTTCCAGGCCCACCTTGCGGCCCTCGCCTTTTTCCACGCCGACGATGCGGGTCAGGTCCAGCCC
>WOZN01000067.1 GCA_011620245.1 Acidovorax sp. | reverse complement strand
TAAGCAATCCCGAGATCGGTCAGATTTTTGAACTGCTGAGTCCGACAGGCTGCTAAGGTTATTGCTTTGCGAGCCCTTAGCAGGTGCTGCATCGGCCCAACAGTTTCCGGCTGTCCCTGTTCTATGCCGAGGACACTGCCTTTTTCTACCAGAAGGTGTTGCACTGGAAATGGTATCTGCTGTACCCCCGCCTGTGCCTGGTGCAGGGCGAATCCCTGCCTGCGCCACTCATCAAGCTGCGCGGCGGTGAGCGACGGCATTTCCGCCCAGATGTTTGTCCTGCATGGGGAAGCGGTGCCCGGCAGCATCGGGCAGCGGGCTTGCACCGACGAGCCAATACGTCAGAAGACGTGAATGAATCCGGTGCACCAGAGCAGAAATATTTTGGACGACTCGCCGGACATGGCAGGCTCTTCACACCTTCTCAATGACCACCGTGAGCGACCTCGCCCGCCTTCAGGCGATACACCGTGCCGCAATATGGGCACTTGGCCTCCCCGGTGTGGGCCACATCGAGATAGACCTTGGGATGGCTGTTCCAGAGCTTCATGCCGGCCTTGGGATTGGGGCAGAACACCTCGCCCTGGGCATTCAGGTCTTTGGCCAGGAGTTCAATAACGGCTTGCGGCATGGTCAGACCTTGGTGAGCCAGTGGGCATATTGGGGATTGCGGCCATTGACGATGTCAAAGAACGCGCTCTGAATCTTTTCGGTGATAGGGCCTCTGCGGCCCACATAGTCGTCTCTTCCAAGTTCGATGCGGTCGAGTTCGCGGATCGGCGTGACTTCTGCGGCCGTTCCGGTAAAGAAGGCCTCGTCGGCGATATACACCTCGTCGCGCGTAATGCGCTTTTGCACCACTTCCAGGCCCAGGTCCTTGCAGATATGGAACACGGAGTCGCGCGTGATGCCGTTGAGGGCACCAGCCGACAGGTCCGGGGTGTAAACCACGCCGTTCTTGACGATGAACACGTTCTCACCCGAGCCCTCGGAAACGAAACCGGAGACATCCAGCAGCAATGCCTCGTCGTAGCCGTCGTCGGTGGCTTCGGTGTTGGCAAGGATGGAGTTGGTGTAGTTGCTCACCGCCTTGGCCTGGCTCATGGTGATGTTGACATGGTGGCGCGTGTAGCTGCTGGTCTTGACGCGGATACCGCGGGTCATGCCGTCTTCACCCAGGTAGGCACCCCAGGCCCAGGCCGCGACCATCAGGTGGATGTCGTTGCCCTTGGGCGACACGCCCAGTTTCTTGTCGCCAATCCAGGTCAGGGGGCGCAGATAACCCGACTCCAGGTTGTTCTCGCGCATCACCGCGCACTGCGCCTCGTTCACCTGCTCCTGGGTGAACGGGATCTTCATGCGCAGGATCTTGGCGCTGTTGAACAGGCGCTCGGTGTGGTCCTGCAAACGGAAGATGGCCGTGCCGCCCGCCGTGTTGTAGGCGCGCACGCCTTCGAAGGCGCCGCAGCCATAGTGCAGGGTATGGGTCAGCACATGGATCCTGGCATCGCGCCAGTCGACCATCTGGCCGTCCATCCAGATCTTGCCGTCACGGTCGGCCATCGAGGGAACTACGGGGCTCATGGGTGTCCTTTGGGTTGCTGGGGTATCGTAAAAAACAGATTTTACGGGGCAGCAGACCCCGGATCGCTGCCAGACATCCCGGGAGAAACCACGGGGCGTTCCAAAACCCATTTCAGCAGCTTGCCATTGTGGAACTCGCAGGTCACATGCGATTGGGTGCCATCGGTCCAGCGGTAAACCTCGGGCTGTTCGTTTTCGGGCGACTGCAGCGCCCCCAGCGAACGCGTCATGGCCACCACATGCATCAGGCCCACCCCCGCCTGCAGCTTGGCATTGAGCATGACGGCGCTGCCCACATGGCCGATCGGGCGGTCGGCCGCCTTGCGCAGCACATTCACAAGCCGCGTGAAATGCAGCAGGGCCCACATGAGCACAGCGCCCCCCACGGCCGCAACGCCCGGCCAGCCATAGGACCGAAAGCCCGCCACCACCACAATCGCCAGCCCCACGGGCACCAGGATATTTCGCAAATTCATGGCCCCATTGTCTTAGAACGTGAACACCTTGGACCCTTGTGCTTAGCCCATGGATCGCACCACGTTCATGGCCTCCTCCACCCGCTCCACGGCGTGGATGGTCAGGCCCTCGATCGGTTTTTTGGGGGCATTGGCCTTGGGCACCACCGCCACGCTGAAGCCCAGCTTGGCCGCCTCGCGCAGGCGCTCCTGCCCGCGGGGAGCGGGGCGCACCTCGCCGGCCAGCCCCACCTCGCCAAAGGCGATGAACCCCTGCGGCAAGGCCTTGCCCCGCAGGCTGGAGGTGATGGCCAGCATCACGGCCAGATCGGCGGCGGGCTCGCTGATGCGCACGCCGCCCACGGCATTCACAAACACGTCCTGGTCCACGCAGGCAACCCCCGCATGGCGGTGCAGCACGGCCAGCAGCATGGCCAGGCGATCCTTGTCCAGGCCCACGCTCAGGCGCCGCGGGCTGGGCCCGCCGCTGTCCACCAGGGCCTGAATCTCCACCAGCAAAGGCCGGGTGCCTTCGAGCGTGACCATCACGCAGCTGCCCGGCACCGGCTCACTGTGCTGGCTCAAGAAGATGGCGCTGGGGTTGCTGACCCCCTTGAGGCCCTTTTCGGTCATGGCGAACACGCCGATCTCGTTGACGGCGCCAAAACGGTTCTTGATGGCGCGCACCAGCCGGAACTGGCTGTGCGTGTCGCCCTCGAAATACAGCACCGTGTCCACCATATGCTCCAGCACGCGCGGCCCTGCCAGCGCGCCCTCCTTGGTCACATGGCCCACCAGCACGATGGCCACGCCCGAGGCTTTGGCACAGCGCGTGAGGTGTGCCGCGCACTCGCGCACCTGGGCCACCGAACCGGGCGCCGACGTGAGCTGGTCGGAATACACGGTCTGGATGGAATCGATCACCGCCACGGCAGGTTGCATCGACTCGATGGTGGCCAGGATTTTCTCGAGCTGGATTTCCGCCAGCACGTTGACCTGGCTTTGGTCCAGCCCCAGCCGGCGCGAACGCAGTGCCACCTGTGCGCCACTCTCTTCCCCCGTCACATACAAGGTGGGCAGCCCCGCGCGCTGCAGCGCATCCAGCGCCTGCAGCAGCAGCGTGGATTTGCCGATCCCCGGGTCGCCCCCGATCAGCACCACGCCGCCCTCCACGATGCCCCCGCCCAGCACCCGGTCCAGTTCGCCGATACCGCTGGGCGTGCGCGCAATGTCGGTCGCCTCGATGGCCGCCAGCGGCATGACGGCCTGCACCTGCGCCAGCCCGGCAAACTGCGTGCCGCTGTAGCGGTTTTTGCCGGGCCCCGCCTCCACCACCGATTCGATCAGCGTGTTCCAGGCGCTGCAGGACGGGCATTTGCCCAGCCATCGCGGGGTGGTGCCGCCACATTCGGTGCAGGTGAAAAGGGTTTTGTCTTTGGCCATGGGTGCGGGATCCGTCGAAGTGGCCGGCCACTATAGCGGTCAACAGCCCCGGCACCATCGAGTTGCCGGGGCTGTTGACGTTGCGGGCCTGGTCAGTTGACCTTGAGCACGCGCCAGTCAATGCGGTTGTCCGCGCGGTGCGGCAAATCCACCTTCTGCGTGGCAGCCCAGGGGATGACCTGGTTGTACAGCGGGATGTGCGAGATCAGCTCGTGGTCCTGCACCAGCACCTTTTCAATCAACCCATTGCGCGTGGCCGGATCGGTTTCCTTCTTGATGCGCTCGATCAGCGCATCCTGCTGCGGGTTGCTGAAACGGCCCAGGTTGAAGTTGCCATCGCCGCCCACGCCCGGCGAGCGGATCAGCGACTGCAGCGAATAGAACGCATCAAACGTCGGCACGCCCCAGCCCAGCAGGTAGATGCTGGCCTCGTTGCGCTGGATCATGGGGAAATAGGTGGCAAATGGCAGCGAGCGCAGTTTGGCCTTCACGCCCACCTTGGCCCACTGCGCCGTGATGGCCTGGCACAGCTGCTCGTCGTTGATGTAGCGGCCCGCGCTGCAGGCAAAGTCCACCTCGAAGCCATTGGGGTAACCCGCATCGGCCAGCAGCTTTTGCGCTGCCTTGGCGTCGTAGGGCCAGCGCACATCGGCCTTGGGCGTCCAGCCATTGACCTGGTGGGCAATCAGCGCGCCCGTGGGCTGGGCCAGGCCGCGCAGCACCACGCGCTGGATGGCCTTGATGTCGATCGCCTGGTACAGCGCCTTGCGCACGCGCACATCCTTGAGCGGGTTTTGGCCCTTGATGTTCGAGCCCGGCAATTCGCCACGGAACTGGTCCATGCCCAGGAAGATGGTGCGGTATTCGGCGCCTTCGAGCACCTTGAGGGCAGGCGTCTGGCGCAAGCGGGCCAGGTCCTGCAGGCTCGGGTCGATGATGAAATCGATCTCACCCGACAGCAGCGCCGCCGTGCGCGTGGCATCTGACTTGATGGGGGTGTAGACCACCTCGGTCACGTTGGTGGCGAACTTTCCCTTGCCCCACCAGTGCGGGTTGGCCTCCAGCACCACGCGCTGGTCGGGTGCCCACTGCTTGAGCACGAACGGCCCCGTGCCCATGGCGTTGCGGTGGGCAAAGGTTTCGTCCTTGTTCTTGATGTCCTTGGGCTCGACCGACCTGTTCTTCTCGGCCCAGGCCTTGCTGAGGATGCGCAGCTCGGTCAGCTGGTTCACCAGCACCGGGTTGGGCACATCCGAGAAGATGTCGATGGTATGGCTGTTGACTTTTTCCACCCGGTCAATGCCCTGGGCATAGACCGCGTAATTGGAGCTTTTCGACTTGGCACGTTCGAGCGAAAACTTGGCATCGTCGGCGGTGAACTCGCTGCCGTCGCTGAACTTCACGCCCTTGCGCAAGCTCAGGCGCAACTGCGTGGGGCTCAGCAGCTTCCATTCGGTGGCCAGCGCGGGCTCGGGCTTGAAGGTCTTGCTGTTGTATTCGACCAGCGTGTCGTACACCGCAGCGTGCAAGGTGTTGTTCACGCCCACGTTCTGGGCATGAATGTCCCACGACGACACATCCACGGCACGCGCCCAGCGGAAGGTCTTGGCCTGCGCGGCCAGGGGCAGGGTGGCAGCCAGCGCTGCGGCAAGGAGCAGTGGTTTGAATTGCATGGGCTTGCACCTATCAGAAAAAAACCCCTACTGTGACCGAGGGCGTGTGCCACCGAAACGATTTTGTTGTTGTATCCATATAAACCATGGGGTCGGCAGACACCTGCACGCACCGACCAGGGGCGCCTGTGCACCGCGCAGGCCCTACTTGCGCCGCAGCGCCAGCCGAATGCGTTCAAGCGCCGGCGAAGGCGGGGCCACGTTGCGGTCGAACGGGTGCACGGTCGCGCCCACGGCCTTCAGGATGCGTTGCACGTAGGCGCGGGTCTCCAGGTAGGGCGGCACGCCGCGGTAGCGCTCGACCTTGCCCTCGCCAGCGTTGTAGGCGGCGGCCACCAGCGCCAGGTCGCCCTCGAAGTAGGCCAGCAGCCAGCGCAGATAGGTCAG
>WOZN01000413.1 GCA_011620245.1 Acidovorax sp. | reverse complement strand
GGCGCATCCAACTGCCGTTTTTAGGGTCATTGCTCTGCGAAGCGCTACTTTGCGCAACAGTTCAGTTCCCGGGTCCGGCCGCTGCGACAGGTGTCGGCCCGATTCCCAACCACCGCACGCACTTGTACCTTTCAGGCGAATTTCCCGTCGAGACAACCAGCGCAAACCGGTTCGTTGCTAACTGAATATGCTGTATGCGATCAGGCAGTCTTACCTCCCGCACCTTCCTGGCCAGAGTCAGATGCGGTCGATATGCCCCCTCTTCCGTTTTCAAACCGATGGCCTTCAGTCTTTGCCCTAGGCAAGCATGAAGCTCGATCAATTCCTCAGGCACCACCGAGGCAGCCAACACCACCAACCCTCGATGCCAATGCCAAAGTTGATCTAGCGTCACAGTCACCGGGGACATGGTGACATCCACAGCCGATTCGAGACCAATTATGTGGTTCGCCTCCACGCTCCCCAGAAAATGCAGCGTCATGTGCCAGTCTTGTGGGGCATATACCGATGCACCTGCAGGCCAGTCAATCTGCTTGACTAAATCAGTGATGGCATTTTTGCAAAGCTCATCTGGCCAAATGGCCAGAAACATTCGTTGGGTCTTTGCGGTCGGGCCAGCCATCACCGGGATTGTCGTCAGCTAAGCGTTATCTTTCCAGCCGTTTTTTCTGCAAAAAATTGCAGCCACGCCCCCGTGGACCCTTTATCCCGGAGTGAAACTACCAATGCTCCCCATCCAATGAAGACATAGCCTGCATTTTTCATGAACGCACCCTCCATGTCCCACCCTGCACCTTCGCGCTTTGCTGGCGCGCCAGTGGCAGGCAACACCTACAACAGCGGCACCGTGCAGGCGTCGCTGAACTGGTCGCCCAACTTCTTTGGCCAGCATGCCGCCGAACTGCAGGCCGCCCTGGCCCAGCGCCGCCTGGCCGTGGACTTGCGCGCCCGCCAGCTCGACACACGCCTCGTGCTGATGAAAGCACTGGGCGGCGGCTGGACGGATGACACGGCACCGTGAGATCGTGAACATGTTCTGAGACTCTCTCTGAGCCGTTTCGCGGCCGAGGGAAGCGCCCAGTGGCCTGGCAACAAAGCCAGCTCCATGGGTGCGCTGGCCTCGGCCGCGCCAGTTTCGTGCGCAGCTGGCAATGACCGGACCCAACCAAAAAAACCACACAACAACATCCTGAAAGACCAATGCCATGAGCGAACCTCTCACCGCCACCGAAGCCAACATTGCCCGCCGCCGGGGCCTCACCATCGTCGCTGCCGCTGTGGCGCTCGCCGCCCTGGGCTGGGGCGGCTGGTACTGGGCCAATGGCCGCCATGTCGAGACCACCGACAACGCCTACGTGGCGGGCAATGTGGTGCAGATTACGCCGCAGATCGGCGGCACGGTGGTTTCCATCGGCGTGGACGACACAGACTACGTGAAGGCCGGCCAGTTGCTGGTCAAGCTCGACCCCGCTGACGCCCGCGTGGCGCTGGAGCAGGCCGAGGCTCAGCTGGCCCAGACGGTGCGCGAAGTGCGCACGCTGTATGCCAACGACTCCACGCTGAAGGCCCAGGTCAGCCTGCGCAGCGCCGACCTGGCCCGCGCCCAGGCCGATGCCGCCCGCATGCAGGATGACGTGGACCGCCGCGCCCCGCTGATGGCCAGCGGCGCCGTGGGCAAGGAAGAGTTCCAGCATGCCACCGCCCAGTTGGCCGCCGCCAAAAGCATCGTGGCCGCCGCCCAGTCGGCCGTGCTGGCTGCGCAAGAGCAACTGGCCGCCAGCCAGACGCAGACCGAGGGCACCTCGGTGGAGCGGCACCCCAACGTGCAGCGCGCCGCCGCCCGCGTGCGCGAGGCCTACCTGGCCGTGCAGCGCGCCCAGCTGGTCGCGCCGCTCGATGGCCATGTGGCCAAGCGCGGCGTGCAGGTGGGTCAGCGCGTCCAGGCCGGCGCCCCGCTGATGACCTTGGTGCCGCTGAATGATCTGTGGGTGGATGCGAACTTCAAGGAAAACCAGCTCAAGACCCTGCGCATCGGCCAGCCTGCCGAGATGGAGGCCGATGTGTATGGCACCAAGGTCATCTACCGCGGCACCGTGACCGGCCTGGGTGCAGGCACAGGCGCCGCCTTTGCACTGCTGCCCGCGCAGAACGCCACCGGCAACTGGATCAAGGTGGTGCAGCGCGTGCCCGTGCGCATTGCGCTAGACCCCAAGGAACTGGCCGAACACCCGCTGCGTGTGGGCCTGTCGATGGAAGTCAAGGTGGACACCGCTGACCAGAGCGGCAAGACGCTGGCCGACACGCAGCGCACCACACCCGTGGCCGCTACCGCCGTGTTTGACGAACAACTCAAGGCTGCCGACGACGATGTGGCGCACATCATTGCGGCCAACCTGGGCCGCAGCAAGGCCGCCATCGCGGTGCCATCTGCGGTGGTGCAGTAAGCGGGATTGACCGAGCATGCCTGCCACCAACCCCACCGCAGACCAGGCGCCCGCCAGTCCGGCGCCTGCTGCGACACAACCCCCCGCGCCACCCGGGCCGCCCGCCGCGTATCCACCACTCAAGGGCACGGCCCTGCTGCTGGGCACGCTGTCGCTGTCGCTGGCCACGTTCATGAACGTGCTGGATTCGTCCATCGCCAACGTCTCCATTCCCGCCATCGCTGGTGACCTGGGTGTCAGCCCCGGCCAAGGCACCTGGGTCATCACCAGCTTTGGCGTGGCCAACGCCATCTCTGTGCCGCTCACCGGCTGGCTCACGCAGCGTTTTGGCGCGGTGCGACTGTTCACGATGAGCGTGCTGCTGTTCGTGCTCACGTCCTGGCTGTGCGGCTTTGCCTCGTCGCTGGAGATGCTGGTCTTCTTTCGCGTGCTGCAGGGCCTGGTGGCCGGGCCGATGATTCCGCTGTCGCAAACCCTGCTGCTGGCCAGCTACCCGCGTGCGCTGGCGGGCACGGCGCTGGCCCTGTGGGGCGTGACCACGCTGGTCGCGCCCGTGGTGGGGCCGCTTTTGGGCGGGTGGATCACCGACAACATCTCCTGGCCGTGGATCTTCTACATCAACGTGCCCGTGGGCCTGCTGGCCGGGCTGCTCACCTGGGGCATTTACCGCAAGCGCGAAACGCCCACGCGCAAGCTGCCCATCGACACCGTGGGCCTTACGCTGCTGGTTTTGTGGGTGGGCGCGCTGCAACTCATGCTCGACAAGGGCAAGGAGCTCGACTGGTTTGCCTCCAACGAAATCATCCTGATGGCCGTGGTGGCCGTGGTGGCGTTTGCCGTGTTTCTGGTGTGGGAGCTGACCGACAAGCACCCGGTGGTGGAGCTGAAGCTCTTCAAGCGCCGCAACTTCACGTTTGGAGCGTTGGCGCTGTCGGTGGCTTATGCCCTGTTCTTCGGTAACGTGGTGCTGCTGCCGCTGTGGCTGCAGCAGTGGATGGGCTACACCGCCACATCGGCCGGCATGGCGCTGGCGCCCGTGGGCGTGTTCGCCATCCTGCTCACGCCGCTGGTGGGCCGCAAAGTGGGCCAGTGGGACCCGCGCCGCATGGCCACGGGGGCGTTCATCGTGTTCGGCGTGGTGCTGTGGATGCGCTCGCAATTCACGGTGCAGACCGACTTTGCGCATATTCTCATCCCCACGCTGCTGCAGGGCGCGGCCATGGCGTTTTTCTTCATTCCGCTCACCACGCTCACGCTGGCAGGACTGCCGCCCGACCGCATTCCGGCCGCCGCCGGGCTCTCCAACTTCGTGCGCATCACGGCAGGGGCCATGGGCACATCGATTGCCACCACGCTGTGGGAAAACCGGGCCGCCATGCACCATGCGCACCTGACCGAGGGGCTGGTGCAAGGCCAAGGCGTGTTTGCCATCACGCTCGACAAGCTCATGGCATCGGGCCTCACGCAGTTGCAGGCGCTGGCGCAGGTCAACCGGCTCATCGACCAGCAGGCCTTCACGCGCGCCGCCAACGACATCTTTCTGGGTTCGGCCGGCCTGTTCCTACTGCTGATCGGCCTGATCTGGCTGACCCGGCGCCCACCCAGCACGGCGGGCGCCGGGGCCGTCGATGCGGGCGGCGCGCATTGATCCTAGATGATCCTAGAAACGGCAGTTGGATGCACCTGCCGTTTCTAGGATGATGCCAAAAATGGCCCCCAGCGCTTGTCTGACAAGCGCTAGCAGCTATATTTTCATGAGCAAAATCGCCCCGCTGTGCCATGCAGTGGGATTTGCCGGCTCTTCAACCTCTCAAAGGCATCGAGGCTGGACAGGTTTTGGGCAAAAATGGCCCTGAGCGCCCGTCCATCGGGCGCAAGCAGCTATCAATCAGATAGCACCCTCTCCGGCAGGAGCAGCGCCTGCTGCGCCGCCACCGCCTCGCGCAAAAAGGTCCAGGTGGCCTGCATGCGGTCCACATGTTTGTTGTCGCCGGGCATGGACATCCAGAACGTGCGCTGGAACCGCGCCACGCCGGGCAACACTGGTATCAACGAAGGGTCTTGCGCCGCCACAAACGCCGGCAGCACCGCCAGCCCGGCCCCCACACGCGCGGCTTCGTACTGCGCCAGGATGCTGGTGCTGCGCAGCGCAAATTGCACAGGGCGGTGCAGTTCATCAAGGATCTGCAGCTCCTTGCTGAACAGCAGGTCGTCCACATAGCTGATGAAGTTGTGGCCGCGCAGGTCGTCCGCCGTGTGGATGGGGGCATGGCGTTCCAGGTAGCTGCGCGCGGCGTAGATCTGCAGCACATAGTCGGTGAGCTTGACCACCAGCACCGCGCCGCGCGCCGGGCGCTCCAGCGAGATGACGATGTCGGCCTCGCGCCGCGACAGGTGCACCAGGCGCGGCAGCGCCAGCAGGTCCACCACCAGCCCCGGATGGTCCAGCGCAAACCGCGCCAGCTGCGGCGCCAGGATCAGGTTGCCAAAACCCTCCGTGGTGCCGATGCGCACCAGGCCATGCAGGCCCTGGCGCGCGCCGGGTGTGGCGTTTTCCACGGCCAGGAAGGCCGCCTCCATGGCCTCGACCTGGGGCAGCAGCGCGCGCCCGGCCTCGGTCAGCCGGTGGCCGCCCGCCTCGCGCGCAAACAGGGCCGAGCCCACCTGCTTTTCCAGTGCCTGAATGCGCCGGGCCACGGTGGTGTGGTCCACCGACAGGCGCCGCGCGGCGCCCACCAGCGTGCCGGCGCGGGCCAGTTCCAGAAAGTAGCGCAGGTTGTCCCAATCCATGGCGACCTCATGTGGTGAAGGGTGAAGGGTGAAGGGTGAAGGGTGGAATGCTGTGCGTTTTTGCAAACCTTGTGCGCATGATTGTCTATTGTCTTGACAATTTCGCACAGCTACCATGGCGAGGTTTCGGGCTGCTGGCCCGCATTTTTGGCAACACCTTCAGGAGACAAGCATATGAACGCACCCACCCAGGTGGCCGCACTGGCCCCCACCGTCAAGCTGCTGATCGGCGGCAAGTTCGTCGAATCCAGTGCCACAGAATGGCGCAACGTAGTCAACCCCGCCACGCAAGAGGTGCTGGCCCGCGTGCCCTTTGCCACCGACGAAG
>WOZN01000234.1 GCA_011620245.1 Acidovorax sp. | reverse complement strand
TAAGCGCATCCAGCGCGGCCTCGAACTCCTGTGAATCTTCAAGAACGCGCATGGGCGGCAAAGCGCGCATCAGCCGTTTGCCGTAGCCCATGGTGACCAGCCGCGTGTCGCATACCACCAGCAAGCCCCGGTCCGATTCCCGCCGGATCAGCCGCCCTGCCCCTTGCTTGAGCGCAACAGCCGCCTCGGGCACCGCAAGCAGCTGAAACGGGCGCCCCCCAGCAGCCTTGATGCGCTGGGAACGGGCCTCTACCAATGGGTCGTCAGGGGGTGGAAAAGGCAGCTTGTCGATGATGACCAGCTGCAAGGCATCGCCAGGCACATCAAAGCCCTCCCAAAATGAGGCCGAAGCCACCAGCACGCAGCCGCGCCCCCCGCTCGATGCCCCTTCGCGAAAGCGCTGCATGAGGTGGCGCTTGGGCCAGTCTCCCTGCACCAGCACCTCCAGCCCGTCAGGGCTGTTGAAACGGGCTTGCAGCGCATCTCCGATAGCGCGCAAAGCCCTGAGCGTTGTGGTCAGAACCAGCGTGCGCCCACCAAGGCGGCTTGCGGCCGCTGCGGCCAGCCGGGCCACGGCGATGCTGTGACCGGGATCGGACGGTTTTGGCAACTGCCGGGGCACATGCAACGCAGCCTGCGACGCATAGTCGAACGGACTGTCAACGCGCAATATTTCGGCATCCTGCAAGCCGCAGCGCTCGGTAAACCATGTCAGTCCGGCGTCATCCCCCAGGGTGGCAGACGTAAAAATCCAGGCCCGCCCGGCATGCTGCAGGGGCGCAGGCCACTCGTCGCCATCACCGTCCCCTTTTTCGGCTTCGGCAGGAGCAAGCAGCAAGCGGGTTCGCATGGCCTGTGCAATATCGAGCGGCGACTCCACCAGCCGCAGTTGCGCCCCCATGTCCACCCAGCGCACGGCATCCGGACTGCAGGGTGCTGCAAATCGCCCCAGGCGCGCCAGCATTTCCGAGCCGCGCTCATACAGGCGCGCAAGATCAGGAGATACCTCGCTGAATGGGTCCAGCGCCTCCAGGGCATGCGCGCAAGCCAGTGACACCCGCCCGAGCGCTTGACTCCAGCGTTCCGGCAAGATGGCTTCGGGAACCTCGCCTGTCCAGCGCAGCCTGGTGCCGGGTACGCCCGGTCCCACGGCCATCCGCAAATTGGCAGCCGCCTGCTCGATGCGTCCCGCCGAGGTGCTCCAGTCTGCAAGGCCGCGGGCATGCTGCAAACCCGCAGCAAGAAGATCATGGGAAAAATCCAGCAACTGCCCCGTGGACAGCTGCATGCCCAGGAACTGCACGCCGATTTCATTGATCTGGTGTGCCTCGTCGAACACCACGACCCGCACGGTCGGCAGCAACTCGGCCATGCCCGACTCCCGCACGGCCACATCGGCAAAGAACAGGTGGTGGTTGATCACCACCACATCGGCGGCCAGCGCATCGCGCCGGGCGATGTTCACATGGCATTGGCGCAAGCGGGGGCACGACATGCCCAGGCAGTTTTCGCGGGTGGAGGTGATCAGGGCAATGACGGGTGACCGCTCGTCAAGACCCGGCAGCTCTGCCAGATCACCCGAGCGCGTGCTGCGCGACCAGATCTCGACCTTCGCCAGCACGCGCTGCACATGGCGATCCTGCAGTGCGGCCTCTTGGCGTGCCTGCTCCATGCGGTGCAAACACAAGTAACTGCCCCGCCCCTTGAGCAGTGCCGTGCGCACCGGCAAGGCGAGTGCAGTGACCAGTTGAGGGAGATCGCGGGCAAAAAGCTGGTCCTGCAAGGCCTTGGTGGCCGTGGAAAGCAACACCCTCTCGCCGCTGAGCAGTGCCGGGACCAGATAGGCGAAAGTCTTGCCAACACCAGTGCCTGCCTCCACCACCAGGGCGCCACCTTGCTCGATGGTCCGGGCAACTGCATCAGCCATGCGTATCTGGCCATCGCGCGCATGGTATTGGTCCTCCATCCGCGACAACAGCCCTTCTGGCTCAAATGCCGCATGCACGGTTTCGGCAAGACTCATCACGCGGGCTCTTGTGGCTGCGCGCGCTCCAGGCAGTCGATTTCGGCGCGCAATGCCGGGCGGCGCTTTTTCAGGCGCCTGAGCGAAAACTCGTCAGGCGCCCCCTCCAGCGGGCCTTGGTCAATGCGGGCCTGCAGACCGGCATGGGCGATGCGCAGATCGATCAGCTGGCGCGGCAATGGGTGGCGGTTCGGTTTCAAGACGTTGGCGGTGCGATGCAGTCATGGGCATGGCAAAAATGCCACACGCGAGCGGATAATACGCGTTCTGGCACCCCTTCCCGATGGGGATTTGCGCCGCCGGCCCCCCACAATCACCAGCATGACCAAAGCGTTCCGCCTTATCGCCTCGACCGGTATCCACAAGGGTGACCGCGAATACCAGCAAGACCAGGTGGCCCTGATCTCGCATGAACGCTACAACGGCTGCGTGCTGGGCGTGATTGCCGACGGCATGGGCGGGCGCAGTGGTGGGCGCAAGGCCTCCGACCAGGTGATGATGACGGCCCGCCAGTTGTTCGAACGCTACTCGCCGGAGACCGACGACCCTGCGGCCATGCTCAAGAACATGGTGCAAGAGGCGCATATCGTCATCCGCCTCACGGCCATTTCGTCCGAACAGGAACCGCACAGCACCATCGCAGCGTTTTTGATCAACCCGCGCGGTGACTGCCACTGGGTGCATGCAGGCGACTCGCGCATCTACCACTTCGAGGGTGCCAGTCTGACCTTTCGCACCAGCGACCATTCTTACGTTCAGGCCCTGGTCGATCGCGGCGATCTGACCGAGGCCGAGGCCAACATCCATCCGCATTCCAACATTCTGGTGGGCTGCCTGGGCACCGAAAGCGACCCGCCCATCACCACCCACAGCATCCGGCAATTGCAGCCAGGCGATATATTGCTGGCCTGCAGCGATGGCGTGTGGCATTACTTTTCGCCCACCGAGCTGGCCTCGGTGGTGGATGCGCTGTCGCCGCGCGAAGCCACCGAATTCCTGATCGACAAGGCACGCTCGCGCGCACGCGGCAGTGGCGACAACCTGTCGCTGGTGGTCGTGAAGATCGAAGCCCTGGCCGAAGACAGGAAGATCGGGCGACTGGTGCCGCTGTCTGCAGAAAAAGACTGAAGGGCTCGGTGCAGGGCTGCATGCTCAGAACAGGTTCACGGTCTCAGGGTTAAACGGGCGGGAGCCCCGAAGAAGCGGGCAAAGACGCAGCCGGCTTGTGCCCTGCGGCCGTAGATTCGGCCTGCGCTTTCTGCAGCCGTTCACGCCGCTCCTGTGCCGATTTCATGTTTGCAGCATGGCGCGCGCGCGCCGCAGCCGCCCGTTCAGTGCTTTCCCTGGCTTGCTGCGCTTGTTTGGCAGCAATCGACTGCTGGCGGGCGCGCTGCTGCTGCGCCCGCTGCTGCGCTTGTCGCTGATGCTGGGTGCGCAAGTCCTCGACGCTGGCGGGAGCAGGACGCCCCACCCCTCGGGCCGAGCCCTGGGGCTGCGAACGGTCCGGAGCCACGCGCTGCTTTTCTTCAATCGAACGCAAGCGCTCTGCGGCCTTTTCCTTGCGCTCTGCGTCATTGAGCTGCAACTCGCGTGCGCGCAGTTGCAGCTCGGCATTGCGCGCCAGGGTCCGCACGTCCCGCAGGCAGCCTTCCACCGCAAACCGGCGATAACACGCGGTTTCATCACGCGCGCGCGTGGCCGCTACAGCCTGGCGCTCCTGGTGAATGCGTTCGCGTTCGGCCCGCCGCTCTGCCTGCACGGCACTGTGGCGGCTCTCTGGCAGCGCAGATGCTGCCGATTGCGCCAGCGCAGGCCCGGCGATCAGGCTTGCAAGGCCCCAAACTGCCCAAACGTTTTTCATTTATCCCTATTTCCAGCGTGGCCCAGTCGGGTATGTAGCGTTGTCACCCAAATGGTGATGCCGTTCGTGAGTGCCAATGTCAGTGTTCATGCGGTATTGCCAGCGGCGAAGAGCGGTCAACTGCCGGGAGTAGGTTTATGTCAGTCCCGTATCAACAGTGCGGCGATCGAGCGCAAGAAACTCCCTGGACTGCATCTCGTGCAGCCGGGACACCGTGCGCGGAAACTCATGGGCCAGGGGGCCTTCTGTGTACAACTGCTCCGGCGGCACGGCGGCCGACAAGATGAGCTTGACGCGCCGGTCGTACAGCACGTCCACCAGCCAGGTAAAACGCCGCGCCGGCGAGGCCATGTTGACCGGCATATAGGGCACATCCGACAGCAACACCGTGTGAAATTGCGTGGCGATTTCCAGGTAATCATTCTGCGACCGGGGGCCGCCGCACAGCGTTTTGAAGTCAAACCAGACCACGCCACCGGCCTTGCGCCGCGCCCGGATCTCGCGGGCCTCGATGTGCAGCACCGGGTCTTCATCAGGCACCTCGGCCAGCTGGTCAAAGGCCGTGTTCATTTCGGCATCCGCCTCGGGCCCCAGAGGGGTGTGGTAGAGCTTCACCTGTTCGAGCGTGCGGCGCCGGTAGTCGGTGCCGTTGTCCACGTTCACCACCTCGAGCTTTTCGTTCAGCAGCGCGATGGCCGGCAGGATGCGGTCGCGGTGCAAGCCATCGGGATAAAGCGCATCGGGCTTGAAGTTGGAGGTGGTGACAAAGCCCACCCCGTTGTCAAACAGCGCCACCAGCAAGCGATGCAGGATCATCGCGTCGGTGATGTCGGCTACATGGAATTCGTCAAAGCAGATCAGCTTGTAGCGCTTGGCGATGCGTTCACCCAGAATATCCAGCGGATTGGCCTGGCCTTGCAGCGCCGCCAGCTCCCGGTGCACTTCGCGCATGAACTCGTGAAAATGCAGGCGCACCTTGCGCTTGAGCGGCACGGCGTTGAAGAAGCAATCCATGAGAAAGCTCTTGCCGCGCCCCACCCCGCCATACATGTAGACGCCGCGTGGAACTTCAGGGTGGTTGATGATTTTCTTGAGGGCGTTGGAGCGGCGCGACTTGTAGGCGGCCCAGTCCCGGGCGCAGCGCTGCAAGGCGTCCACCGCACGCAACTGTGCCGGATCGCTCTGAAAGCCGTTCGCGGCAAGCGCTGCGAGATAGGTCTGCTTGACAGTCACGTTGAAATTGCCCCGAAACTATGAAGCTATAAAATTAATAGCTGCTAGCGCTTTATACATAAGCGCTGGAAGCCGATTTGATGCAAAGCATCAGAAATTCAGCGTGCGTTTGTCCACGGCCAGGGCTGCTTCCTTGGTCGCTTCGCTCAGGGATGGGTGGGCATGGCAGATGCGGGCGATGTCTTCCGCGCTGGCCTTGAACTCCATGGCCACCACGGCCTCGGAGATCAGCTCGCTGACCAGTGGACCCACCATGTGCACACCCAGGATTTCGTCCGTCGTGGCATCGGCCAGGAACTTGACCATGCCCGTCGTATCGCCCAGTGCCCGCGCCCGGCCATTGGCCAGGAACGGGAAGGTGCCGGCCTTGTAGTTCACGCCGTCGGCCTTGAGCTGCTGCTCGGTGCGGCCCACCCAGGCAATTTCCGGGCTGGTGTAGATCACCCAGGGAATGGTGTTG
>WOZN01000213.1 GCA_011620245.1 Acidovorax sp. | reverse complement strand
CGCCTGGGGCGGCGCCATTGCGCTGGGCCACCCGCTGGGCGCCAGCGGTGCCCGCCTGGCCACCACGGCCGTGAACCGCCTGCACGCCACCGGCGGAAAATATGCGCTGTGCACCATGTGCATCGGCGTGGGGCAGGGCATTGCCGTGATCCTCGAACGCGTCTGAACCTGCCAACACATACCGTGCAGACTCCAGCCATCGACACCCCCGGCGGGCGCTTTCGCGTGCGCCTGCACGGGCGCGCTGCTGCGCCCGTGCCGGTGTTTTCGAACCCGCTGGGCACCACGCTGGAGATATGGGAGGCGCAGGCGCAGCATTTCGCCCAGAGGCGCTGGCCAGCGGCCCCATCACCCGGCTGGTCAACAATGTGGATGTATTGGCACCAAGCATTGAAGAACACCATGGGCTGCGCCATGGTCACCATGTTCGTGGTGCATTGTTCGATCCGCATCGCGGCCATCCTGATCCGGCCCCACCTGTGAGGCCCTGCCCGTGGCTGCTTCGCAAGGGCTTGCAAGCCCCGCGCAGCAGACATTATTCTCCCGAGCAAGACCGAGGAAAAAACCATGACCATTTCTACACACCGCACCTCCCTGACCGGCCGCCGCAAGGCCCTGGCAGTCCTGGCCAGCCTGGCGGCAGGCACGGCCGCCCTGCCGGGCGCTGCCCTTGCGCAGGCCTTTCCCACCAGGCCCATCACCATCGTCGTGCCTTTCTCGGCCGGTGGCACGACCGACATCCTGGCGCGCCTGGTGGGCCAATACCTTTCGACCGAGCTGGGCCAGCCGGTGGTGGTGGAAAACAAGGCTGGCGCAGGCGGCAACATTGGCGGGCAATATGCCGCCAAGGCCGCGGCCGATGGCTATACCCTGTTCATGGGCACCGTGGGCACGCACGCCATCAACGCCAGCCTGTACAAAAAAATGCCTTTTGACCCCGTCAAGGACTTTGCACCACTGACGCGCGTGGCCAACGTGCCCAACCTGCTGGTGGTCAATCCCAAGCAGCCGTTCAGGACGGTGCCCGAAATGATCGCCTATGCCAAGGCCAACCCCGGCAAGATCAACTTCGGCTCGCCCGGCAACGGTTCATCGCCCCACCTGTCGGGCGAACTGTTCAAGTCCATGACCAAGGTCGATCTGACGCATATCCCCTACAAGGGCAGCGCACCGGCCGTGACCGATCTGCTGGGCAACCAGATTGCCATCATGTTCGACAACATGCCCTCGGTGATTCCGCATGTGCGTTCGGGCAAGCTGCACGCCATTGCCATCACCACTTCCAAGCGCTCGCCCGAGCTGCCTGATGTGCCGACCATCGCCGAAGCCGGCGTGCCCGGCTATGAGGCCATGTCCTGGTTCGGCATGTTTGCGCCAGCCGCCACGCCCAAGCCGGTGCTGGACAAGCTCAGCGGCGCGCTGGCCAAGGTGCTGGCCAACCCCGAGGTGAAGAAAAAGATTGCTGACCAGGGTGGCGAGCCCGTCAATGAGACGCCGGCCCAGTTTGCCACCTTCATCAAGTCGGAATCGGCGAAGTGGGGCAAGGTGGTCAAGGAGTCGGGCGCAAGTCTCGACTGATCGCTCCTACATTCAGCTTGCTTCTAAAAAAATAGCTGCTGGCGCACGTCAATGGTGTGCCAGCAGCCATTTTTACTCCAATCTTTTTATCGATTCATTCCGGGAGGTTGTGTCATGCCAGTGGTCGTAGTAGCCAATCCCAAGGGCGGCGTGGGCAAGTCCACGCTGTCCACGAATATGGCCGGGTATTTCGCTCGCCAGGGGCATCCGGTGATCCTGGGTGATGCCGATCGCCAGCAGTCCGCCCGCCTGTGGCTGAGCTTGCGCCCGCCCGCCGCCCGCCCCATTGGCACCTGGGACGCCACTGCGGATGAAATCATCAAGCCGCCCAAGGGCAGCTCGCATGCGGTGCTCGACACCCCGGCGGGCCTGCATGGCCGGCGCCTGGGCGATGTGCTCAAGCTGGCCGACCGCATCATCGTGCCGCTGCAGCCCAGCGTGTTCGACATCTTTGCCACGCGCGCTTTTCTGGACCAGCTGGCCGAACACCGCCGTGCCGCGGGCGTGCAGGTGGGCATTGTCGGCATGCGGGTGGATGCCCGCACCCATGCCGCCGACCAGTTGTACCAGTTTGTCGAAAGTCTCGGTTTTCCCGTGTTGGGCTACCTGCGCAACACGCAAAACTATGTGCACCTGGCAGCGCATGGGCTCACGCTGTTCGATGTGGCGCCGGCACGCGTGGCGCGCGATCTGGAGCAGTGGCAGGGGATCTGTTCCTGGCTGGACAGCTGAGAACGTAAACACGTTCTGAGAAGCTGCGCGCAGCGGCAGCGCCTTGCTGTCGCCTGCCCGACATGCCATGTGCGCATGTGCGCAAAGCGGCGCACCGTTGCACCGTTGCAATCATGTGCGCGGCCGTTGCCCTCGCCGCCGGTCGGCATTTACGGCTTTTTGATGAGCGGCCACCCGTTTTCTTCCTCTTTTTGATGCGTTTGCTTCCAGACTGCCAGTCATGTGTTTTTATCTGGCAGGAGGGATGAATGGACATCGTCTGGATCGCCGCGTTGGCCTTGCTCTGGGTTGCGGCAGTGGAATTGGTAGTGGGTCTGTACCGCCTCAACCGGCCGCAGGGAGAGCAGCCATGATCGCCCTGGAAGCCCTCTATGGCCTCGTGGCGTTGCTCGCCCTGCTGCTGTCGGCCTACCTGGTCTTTGCGCTGATTTGCGCCGAGGAGTTCTAGCCATGAACACCCAAGCCTGGGGCCTGCTGGCTCTGTTCCTCGTGCTGCTGGGCGTGCTGGCCTGGCCGCTGGGTTTCGGCCTTGCGGCATTGATCGACGGCCGCCTGCCACGCTGGATGCAGCGGGTGGAGGCACCGCTGTTCCGGCTGGCCGCCGTGCAGCCCGACATTTCGATGAACTGGCGCAGCTACGCACTGGCCTTGCTCGCCTTCAACGCGCTCGGCGCGCTGGCGCTCTATGGCCTGCAACGCCTGCAGGGCCTGCTGCCGCTCAATCCGGCGGGCATGGGCGCCGTCGCGCCGGATTCCGCCTTCAACACCGCTGTCAGCTTCGTCAGCAACACCAACTGGCAGGGCTATGCAGGTGAGAGCACCATGAGCTACCTCACCCAGATGCTGGGGCTGGCGGTGCAGAACTTCCTTTCCGCAGCCACCGGAATCGCGGTTGCCTTTGCGCTGATCCGTGGCTTCGCGGCGCGCGGCGAAGGGCGCGAAGGCAAGGACGCGGACCGCTTCGGCGCCATCGGCAACCTGTGGGCCGACCTCACGCGCATCACGCTCTGGGTGCTGGTGCCGATCTCCTTCCTGATCGCATTGTTCTTCGTCTCGCAGGGCGTGATCCAGAACTTCGACGGCTACCGCGAGGTGACGACGCTGGAAGCCACCGTCTATCAGGCGCCGCAGGACGGCCCCGACGGCCAGCCGCTCAAGGATGCCGCCGGCAACCCGGTCACGAAGGAAGCGCGCACCCAGACGCAAACCCTTGCCATGGGTCCGGTGGCCTCGCAGGAGGCCATCAAGTTGCTGGGCACCAACGGCGGTGGGTTCTTCAACGCCAACTCGGCGCATCCCTACGAGAACCCGACCGCACTGACGAACCTGGTGCAGATGCTGGCGATCTTCCTCATCCCGGCTGCGCTGTGTCTCGCCTTCGGCCGTGCGGTGGGCGACATGCGCCAGGGCTGGACGATCCTGGCCGCAATGACGCTGATGTTCGTGGTCGCGGTGATTGCCATCACCTGGGCGGAAAGCGCGGGCAACCCGCTGCTGTCGGCCCTGGGGCTGGACCCGGCGGCGGGCAACCTGGAAGGCAAGGAGCTGCGCTTCGGCGTCAACGCCTCGGCCCTGTTCGCCGTAGTCACCACGGCAGCCTCCTGCGGCGCCGTGATTGCCATGCATGACTCGCTCACGCCTTTGGGTGGACTGGTGCCGCTGGTGCTGATGCAGCTCGGGGAAGTGGTATTTGGCGGCGTGGGCTCGGGCTTGTACGGCATGCTGGTGTTCGCGGTGCTGGCGGTCTTCATCGCCGGCCTGATGATCGGCCGCACGCCCGAGTACCTGGGCAAGAAGATCGAGGTGTACGAGATGAAGTTGACCTCGATCGCAATCCTGGTCACGCCGCTGCTGGTGCTGCTGGGCACGGCCATCGCGGTGAGCGTCGGTGCGGGCAGGGCCGGCATCGCGAACCCGGGCGCGCATGGCTTTTCCGAGATCCTCTACGCCTTCAGTTCCGCCGCCAACAACAACGGCAGCGCCTTCGCGGGCCTGTCGGCCAACACGCCCTTCTACAACGCCTGGTTGGGTGTGGCGATGTGGCTGGGCCGCTTCGGCGTGATCGTGCCGGTACTGGCGATGGCCGGCGCGCTGGCCGCCAAGCAGCGCCTGCCGGTGACGGCCGGCACGCTGCCCACGCACGGGCCGCTGTTCGTCGTGCTGCTGATCGGCTCGGTGCTGCTGGTCGGGCTGCTGAACTACGTGCCGGCGTTGGCGCTGGGCCCGACCGTCGAGCACCTGATGCTCTGGAAGTGAGACCCCCCATGACCTCGATGACCTCGATGACGAAATCCCTGTCCCTCCTGGACCCCGCGCTGCTCTGGCCGGCGCTGGCCGGCGCCTTCGCCAAGCTCAGTCCGCGTGTGCAGTGGCGCAACCCGGTGATGTTCGTCGTTTACATCGGAAGCATCCTGACCACGCTGCTGTGGGTGCACGCGCTGAGCTTCCCCGGCGAAACGGGCATGCCGCCCGGTTTCGTGCTGGCGGTGGCGGTGTGGCTGTGGTTCACCGTGCTGTTCGCCAACTTCGCCGAGGCGCTGGCCGAAGGACGCAGCAAGGCGCAGGCCGCCTCGCTGCGCGGGCTGCGCCGGGATATATGGGCCAAGAAGCTCAAGGGCGAGCACCGTGATGGCGGCTTCCTTCCGGTGCAGGCGCCCGACCTTCGCAAGGGCGACGTGGTTCTGGTGGAGGCCGGCGACCTGATCCCGTTGGATGGTGAGGTGATCGAGGGCGTGGCCTCGATGGACGAGAGCGCCATCACCGGCGAATCGGCCCCGGTAGTTCGCGAATCCGGCGGCGACTTCTCGGCCGTGACGGGCGGCACGCGAGTGCTGTCGGACTGGGTGGTGGTGCGCATCGGCGTGAACCCGGGCGAGTCTTTCCTCGACCGAATGATCGGCCTGGTGGAGGCTGCGCGGCGCAGCCGCACGCCCAATGAGATCGCGCTGACCATCCTGCTGGTGGCGCTGACCATCGTGTTCCTGGTGGTCACCGTGACGCTGCTGCCGTACTCGATCTTCAGCGTCCAGGCCTCGGGCGCGGGCACCGTGGTCTCGCTCACCGCGCTGGTGGCGCTGCTGGTGTGCCTGATCCCCACCACCATCGGCGGGCTGTTGTCGGCGGTGGGCGTGGCGGGCATGAGCCGGATGATGCAGGCCAACGTGATCGCCACCTCCGGCCGCGCGGTGGAGGCGGCCGGCGACGTGGACGTGCTGCTGCTGGACAAGACCGGCACCATCACGCTGGGCAACCGCCAGGCGGCGGCAT
>WOZN01000293.1 GCA_011620245.1 Acidovorax sp. | reverse complement strand
CCACAATCCCCCGATGGGCGCAGTGACACCTACATTGACGACCCCGGCCTCCGCCCTCAAAACACCCCACAGCCCCCCCCCAAAAAAAAGCCGACTACACTGCAAAAGCCCCGGCCCCGCCCTCTGTGCCAACCATGTCGTTCTCACCGACCTTCCACCCCCGCATCATCGATGCCCTGCGCGGCTACAGCCGCAGCCGCTGGCTGGCCGACCTGGGCGCGGGTGTCACCGCAGGCATCGTCGCACTTCCGCTGGCCATGGCGTTCGCCATCGCCAGCGGCCTCAAGCCCGAGGCAGGGCTGTGGACGGCCATCATCGGCGGCTTTCTGATTGCCCTGCTGGGCGGCAGCAATGTGCAGATCGGCGGGCCGGCCGGGGCGTTCATCGTCATCGTTTATGGCATCGTCGAGCGTTATGGCGTGGCCAATCTGCTGATTTCCACGGCCTGCGCGGGGGTGCTGCTGTTCCTGCTCGGGATGTTCAAGCTCGGCAGCCTGGTGCGCTTTGTGCCGGTGAGCATCGTCATCGGCTTCACCAACGGCATCGCGGTGCTGATCGGGCTGTCGCAACTCAAGGACTGGCTGGGGCTGGCCATCGACAAGATGCCGGGCAACTTCTTCTCGCAGGTGCACACGCTGGCCCTGCATATCGGCAGTTTCAACCCCCATGCGCTCGCGCTGGGTGCTGCCTGCCTGGGCGGGCTGTTTTTGTGGCCGCGGCTGTTCGTGCACGGCTCGCCGGTGCTGCGCGTGGCCGAGGGCCACACCGTGCGCCGCTTTGCGCGCATCCCGGCGCCGGTGGTGGCGCTGGTCACGCTCACGGCCCTGGCGCGCTGGCTGGAGATGCCGGTGGAGACCATCGGCAGCAAGTTTGGCGGCATTCCGCAGCAGCTGCCGACGCTCGCACTGCCCGATTTTTCGTGGGACACCGCGCGCCTGCTGGTCACGCCCACCGTCACCATTGCACTGCTGGGCGCCATCGAGTCGCTGCTGTGCGCGCGTGTGGCCGACCAGGTGGCCACCGACCCGCACTACAAGAAGCACGACCCCAACCAGGAACTCATGGCCCAGGGCGTGGCCAATTTCGTGGTGCCGTTCTTTGGCGGCATGCCGGCCACCGGCACCATCGCCCGCACCGTCACCAACCTGCGCGCGGGCGCCACCAGCCCCGTCGCCGGCATCGTGCACGCGGCCACGCTGGCGGTGATCGTGCTGGCGGCCGCGCCGCTGGCGCAGCATATTCCCCTGGCGGTGCTGGCCGGCATCTTGCTGCATGTGGCCTGGAACATGGGCGAATGGCACGAGTTTGCGCGTCTGCGGCATTTCAGCAACCACTACCGCCTGCTGATGCTGGGCACCTTTTTTCTCACCGTGGTGTTCGACCTGACGGTGGCGGTGGAGGTGGGGCTGGTGCTGGCGTGCGTGCTGTTTGTGCGGCGCATGAGCGCGCTGTTCCGCGCCGAGCGCGAGCCCATGTCCACCCCTGACGCACAGGGTCTGGCCGCTGAAGCCAGCCCCCGCCCTCGCATGGCCTGGAAGCTGCATGGCGCGCTGTTTTTTGGCGCGGCCGCCAAGATCGACCCCATCGTGCAGGCCATCGAGACCGGCCCCGAGGGCCCGGAAGTGGTGCTGGATATGCGCGACCTGTTCGCGCTCGACACCACGGGCCTCGAAGGCCTGGAGCAGATTCTCAAGGCCGTGGGCCAGCGCGGCGGCGTGCTGTGGGTGGTGGATGCGCAGGAGCAGCCGCGCTCGCTGATGGAGCGGTCGGGCTTCAGCGCCCGGCTGGCCGAGCAGAACGCGGCGCAGATCGGAAAAGCTGTCAAAAAAGCTTGATTAGCAACATATCTCAGACAAAACCGTTCGCCCTGAGCTTGGCCTGTCCTGAGCCTGTCGAAGGGTCGAAGGGCCGCACCCAAGCAGTGCCCCGGCTTCGACAGGCTCAGCCCGAACGGATGGGATGAGATATCTGAGACAAGTTGCTAATCAAGCAAAAAAATAGCATATAGCGCTGCAGCACAAGCAATACAGCCGTTTTCATCCCCATTTTTTCACTAACGCTGCGGACGCGAACGCTGGGCCCAGCCACCTGCCTGCAGGCGCCCCCGCAACCTCTCAGAACATGTTCACGATCTCAGCGCCCGCCCTTGTTGTCCGGCGCTTCCATGTCGGGGCCGATCTGCGTGCGCAGCACCGTGCTGCCGTCCCGGGTCACCACGGTGAACAGCATGGGGATGTTGGGCGGCTCGGCAAAGCGCCAGTCGTGGTGCGTTTCGCCGCTGAGCCAGTACGACGTGACCTTGGCCGGCTTGCCCAGGCTGCGGCGCACCTGCGCCATGTCCATGCCGGGCGTGATGCGGGCAAAGTTCCCGGGCGTGAGCACCTGGCGCACCGCCACCAGTCTGCCATCGGCACCCACGGTGATCATGTAATTGACCTGGCCGGCGGGCTGGCGGTTGTATTCGAAGGTGCGCGCGCCATCGGCCTCCTCCCAGATGGCTTCGGGGTTGCCAAAGCGGTCGCGCACGTCGGCCTCGGTGGAAACGCCAGGCTGCAATTCGCTGATGCGCTGCGCGTCGCATCCGGCAAGGGCCATCAGGCTGAAAGCCGCCGCGGCAAGCGCCAGGGCAGTGAAATGAATGGGCATGGAAGGCTCCCGGTAAAATCGCAAAAGAGAGGTTATCAATCCATGTCCATTTTCCGCCGCCCCGACTACCAGTCCGAAGCCACCCAGTTCATCGAGCAGCTCAAGGCACAAAAGCCCGAGCTCGTTGCGCAGCAGCGCGCCGGCCGCGCCCTGCTGTGGGACAAGCAGGTGGACCGCAAGATCTGGGACGAATACCGCGAAGCCGAGGTGGCCCAAAAGCCCTATGTCTATCAGACCAACGCTGATTGAGCATGAAAAATAGCATTTTGCGCTTTGCCAGCAAGCGCAAGCAGCTATTAATTGCATAGCAACCCATGCGCAGCGCAAGCCCCGCCGAGGCCACGGCCGCCGCCCCGGGCACCATGCCCGGCGTGGCAGACCAGGTGGCGCTGGCCCGCCTGTATGGCGAGCCGCTGTTTGCGCTGCCGCAAGACCTGTATATCCCGCCCGACGCGCTCGAAATCTTTCTGGAAGCCTTTGAAGGCCCGCTCGATCTGCTGCTGTACCTGATCCGCAAGCAGAACTTCAACATCCTCGACATCCCCATGGCCGGCCTCACGCACCAGTATCTGGTGTATGTGGACGAGATCCGCAGCCGCAACCTGGAGCTGGCCGCCGAATACCTGCTGATGGCGGCCATGCTGATCGAGATCAAGTCGCGCATGCTGCTGCCGCCCAAGAAGCAGGAAGGCGGCGACGAAGCCGAAGACCCGCGCGCCGAACTGGTGCGCCGCCTGCTCGAATACGAGCAGATGAAGATGGCCGCCATGCGCCTGGCGCAACTGCCGCAATATGGGCGCGACTTTGTGAAGGCGCAGGTGTACATCGAGCAAAGCATGCAGCCGCGCTTTGCGGATGTGCATGTGGCCGATCTGCAAGACGCCTGGCGCGACATCCTCAAGCGTGCCCGGCTCGTGCAGCACCACAAGATCACCCGCGAGGAGTTGAGCGTGCGCGAATACATGAGCATGGTGCTCAGAACCCTGCAAGGGCGCCGCTTTGTCGAGTTTGAAGAGCTGTTCGAGCCCAGTCACGGCAGCACGGTGCTGGTGGTGACCTTCATCGCGCTGCTGGAGCTGGCCAAGGAGGCCCTGATCGAGATCACCCAGGCCGAGGCCTTCGCCCCCATTTACGTCCGGCTGACCTATGTACCGACATGACACCCCCTGAGCGGCTGCGCCGCTTCCCCCTCTCTCGCTGCGCGGGAGGGGGACGCCACCGGTGGCCTGGCAAAGCCAGTTCCACGGTGGCTCTGACATGGAGCGGCGCCCATTTCTCAGGCCACGAAAAACCCACATGCAACCCCACCAATTTGACGTTCTCATCGTAGGCAGCGGCCTCGCCGGCCTCTCGGCTGCCCTGCACCTGGCGCCCACGCACCGCGTGGCCGTCATCACCAAACGCCAGATGCAGGACGGTGCCAGCGCCTGGGCGCAGGGCGGCATTGCCGCCGTACTGGCCGACGACGACAGCTTTGCCGCCCATATCCAGGACACCCTGGTGGCCGGCGCCGGGCTGTGCGACCTGGCGGCCACGCGCTTCGTGGTGGAAAACGCCCCCGAGGCCATCGCCTGGCTGCGCCAGCTGGGCGTGCCGTTCTCGCTGGAGGGCGACCACCTGCACCTCACCCGCGAAGGCGGCCACAGCGCGCGCCGCATCGCCCATGTGACCGATGCCACCGGCGCGGCCGTGCAGCGCACGCTGATCGACGTGGTGCGCGCCACGCCCGGCATCACATTGTTCGAGCAGCACACGCTGGTAGACGTGATCACCAGCCACAAGCTGGGCCTGGCGGGCCCGCAGCAATGCCTGGGCCTGTATGCGCTTGACGATGCCACCGACGAGGTCGTCACCTTCCAAGCGCCGCAAACCATTCTGGCCACGGGCGGCGCGGGCAAGGTGTACCTGTACACCACCAACCCCGACACCGCCACCGGCGATGGCATTGCCGCGGCCTGGCGCGCCGGCTGCCGCGTGGGCAACATGGAGTTCATCCAGTTCCACCCCACGGGGCTGTACCACCCGCATGCCAAGTCGTTCCTGATCAGCGAGGCCGTGCGCGGCGAGGGTGGCAAGCTGCTGCTGCCCGACGGCACGCGCTTCATGCCGCAGCACGACGAGCGCGCCGAACTGGCGCCGCGCGACGTGGTGGCCCGCGCCATCGACTACGAGATGAAAAAACACGGCATCGACTGCGTGCTGCTCGACATCTCGCACCAGAGCCCCGCCTTCCTGCAAGAGCATTTCCCCAACATCCTGGCGCACTGCGCGTCGCTGGGCATCGATATCACCAAAGAGCCCATCCCCGTGGTGCCCACGGCCCATTTCACCTGCGGCGGCGTGCTGACCGACCTGGCTGGCCGCACCGACCTGCCCGGCCTGTTTGCCGTGGGCGAAGTGGCCTACACCGGCCTGCACGGCGCCAACCGGCTGGCCAGCAACTCGCTGCTGGAATGCATTGTGTTCGCCCGCGCGGCAGCGCATGCCATTGCAGATGCGCCGCGCACCCCCATCCCGCCGCTGCCACGCTGGGACGAAAGCCGCGTCACCGACGCCGATGAGTCCGTGATCATCTCGCACAACTGGGACGAGCTGCGCCGCTTCATGTGGGACTACGTGGGCATCGTGCGCACCAACAAGCGCCTGGAGCGCGCGGCCCACCGCATCGCACTGCTGCAGGCCGAGATCCAGGAGTTCTACGCCCATTTCCACGTCACGCGCGACCTGCTGGAGCTGCGCAACCTGGTGCAGGTGGCCGAACTCATCGTGCGCTCGGCGCAGCTGCGCCGCGAAAGCCGTGGCCTGCACTACAGCCGCGACTACCCCGCGCTGGCCGCCCCCGCAGCGTCCACCATCCTGGTTCCGCCCGTCTCCCGCCATTGAACCTAAAAACGGCAGTTGACCGCTTTGTATCCCTTGACAAGCCGCATGAA
>WOZN01000197.1 GCA_011620245.1 Acidovorax sp. | reverse complement strand
GGTTCAACTGAGGAAAATAAAATCATGACACGAGCCGGTTCATCCCGACAACCCCGCACCATGGCCCCTGCGGCCGCAACTGGCATACATGCTTCTTCGCAGGCAGAGCGCAGCGCAGCGTCTCGCGGAACCACCGGGATAGCGCTGTGGCAGCAACTGGCGGGCGTCGCTGCGGCGTTGCAGGCCATCCGCGCCGGGCAGTCGGGCACGGCGGCGCTGGCCGCCGTGGATGCCGGCCTGCGCCCGGGGGTGCAGTCACTGCTGTTCCAGGTATTGCGCACGCTGGGCCGCGCCGAGGCGCTGCGGCGCCAGCTGGTGTCCCGCACGCCGCCGCCCGCTGCCGATGCGCTGCTGTGCACGGCCCTGGCACTGTCATGGCAGCCTGAATCGGCGCCTTACGAGCCCTTCACCCTCGTCAACCAGGCCGTGGAGGCGGCCAAGCGCAGCATTGCCACGCGTGCGCAGGCATCGTTCATCAATGCCTGCCTGCGCCGCTTTCTGCGGGAGCGCGATGCACTGGTCGCTGCGACCGATGCCGACCCCGTGGCACGCTGGAACCATCCGCTGTGGTGGGTGAAAAAGCTGCAAAAAGACCACCCGGTGCAATGGGAGCAGGTCCTGCGGGCCAACAATGCCCACGCGCCCATGGTCTTGCGGGTTAATGCAATAAAAGGCACGGTAGCGCAATACCAGCAAGCGCTGGCTGCTATGAATATTGAAGCATTTGCAGTGGGCGAGCATGGACTGATCCTGCAGCAGCCCTTGCCAGTGACCGAGTTGCCGGGATTCGCCCAGGGCATGGTTTCGGTGCAGGATGCGGCTGCGCAACAGGCCGCACCGCTGTTGCTGCAGGGGCTGGACCTCACGCAGCCATTGCGCGTGCTCGATGCCTGCGCCGCGCCGGGAGGCAAGACCGCCCATCTGCTGGAATACGCGGGCGCATCGAGCGCCATGCAGGTGACCGCCCTGGAGGTGGACCCTGTGCGCAGCGCGCGCATCCACGAAACCCTGGATCGCCTCGGTCTGCACGCACAGGTGCTGGTGGCCGATGCGGCGCGGCCGCAGGACTGGTGGCCGCAGCATTGCGCCGGCGCCCTGTTCGATGCGATCTTGCTCGATGCCCCCTGCACGGCATCGGGCATCGTTCGCCGCCATCCGGATGTGCGCTGGTTGCGCCGCGAAACCGACATTGCCCAGCTGGCCGCCCAGCAGGCGCGCCTGCTGGCGGCACTGTGGCCGTTGGTGCGGCCGGGCGGGCGGCTGCTGTATTGCACCTGCTCGGTGTTCCGCGCCGAGGGCGATGCGCAGGTTCAAACGTTTCTTGCACACAACACCGACGCCCGGTTGCTGCCATCCCCAGGGCATTTAATTCCCGGCAATGCGAACAATCGCGGCGCTGTCCCGGACAATGCAGCGGGTGAGCACGACGGATTTTTTTACGCACTGTTGCAAAAAGCCCCCGGGTGAGCGCCGCAAGGCTCGCCCGGTCTTTTGGTGGGCGATGGCATGGGCGCTGGCATGGCTGTGCTTGCTGGCCTGGCCGGTGTACGTACAGGCGCAACCGCCTGCAAACGAGGTGTCGGATCTGCGCCTGGAGCGGGCCGACGATGGCGTGTATTTGAGCGCCACGCTGCAATTTGCATTGCCCGAACTGGCCGAAGACGCTCTCTACAAGGGCATTCCCATGTTTTTTGTGGCTGAAGTCCAGGTGCTGCGGGAGCGCTGGTACTGGTCAGACCGCCAAGTGGCTGCCGCCACTCGCTATCTGCGGCTGAGTTATCAGCCCCTGACGCGGCGCTGGCGTCTGAGCATGTCGCCCGTGCCATTTTCCAACCCAGGGCTGGGGGTGGCGCTGGCGCAGAATTTTGACGATCTGCGCGATGCCGTGTCTGCCATGCAGAGAATTTCGCGCTGGAAGATCGCGGATGCCGGTGAAATAGATGCAGATGTTTTGCATATGGTGAATTTCCGGTTCCGGCTGGACATGTCGCAGCTGCCGCGCCCCCTCCAGATTGGTGCCGTCGGCAGCGCCGGCTGGAGCCTGGTGGTTGCCCGCAACCAGCGGCTGGTGCCGGAGGCTGCGCGGTGAGCGATCGCCAACCCACTGGCGAACCAGCGTCGGCCCAAGCCCTGGCGCGGCAGTCGCGCGCGGTGCGCTGGACCGTTGGCGTGGGGGCCGCCATCATGTTGGCCATCGCCATGGTGCTGCTGTTCATGCTGACGCTGGCCACCAACAACCGGGCGCTTTACGAGCGCAACTACGCGTGGCTGTTCGGGGTGAATGTGCTGGTGGCGGTGCTGCTGGCGGCGGTGCTGGTGTGGGTCGGCGTGCGGCTGGCCGTGCGCCTGCGGCGCGGGCGCTTTGGCAGCCGCCTGCTGGTCAAGCTGGCCGCCATTTTTGCGCTGGTGGGCCTGCTGCCCGGATTGCTGATCTATGTGGTGTCGTACCAGTTTGTCACGCGGTCCATTGAAAGCTGGTTTGACGTGAAGGTGGAGGGCGCCCTGGTGGCGGGTGTGAACCTCGCGCGGGTGTCCCTCGATTCCATGGCCGAAGACATGGCCAACAAGGTGCGGGCCGCCAGTGTGCAGCTGGCCGAGGTGCCCGATGCCGCGGCCGGGCTGGTGCTCGAGCGCATCCGCGATCAGCTTTCGGCCAGCGACGTGGTCTTGTGGAACGCCGCAGGCCAGGCAGTGTCCAGCGCCGGCCAGTCGCGTTTCAGCCTGAATCCGGAGCGCCCAGGTTCAGCCCAGTTGCGCATGGTGCGCCAGCAGCGCACCCTGGCCCAGATCGAGGGGCTGGACGACATCACCGACCCCGCTGCCGCGCAGAACGCGCGGGTGAAGGTGTTAGCGCTGGTCGCCAGCCCCAGCGTGGGGCTGCTGCTGGAGCCGCGTTTTTTGCAGGTCACGATGCCATTGCCACCGGCACTGGTGGCCAACGCTTTGGCGGTGCAGGAGGCCAATCGTGAATACCAGGAGCGCGCCCTGGCCCGCGAGGGCCTGCGCCGCATGTATGTGGGCACATTGACGCTGGGCTTGTTTCTGGCCGTGTTTGGCGCAGTGCTGCTGGCGGTGTTGCTGGGCAATCAGCTGGTGCGGCCGCTGCTGGTGCTCGCTGAAGGGGTGCGGGAGGTGGCGGCCGGCAATCTCAGCCCCAAGGCCGCCTTGCAGGGCAGGGATGAGCTCGACGGCCTCACCCGTTCCTTTGCCACCATGACCCAGCAGATTGCGGACGCACGGGGCGCGGTGGAGCAGAGCATGGGTGAGGTGGACGCTGCGCGTGCCAAGCTGCAGACCATTTTGGACAACCTCACTGCGGGCGTGATGGTGCTCGACCGGCAGGGCCTCATCCTGTCCTTCAACCCGGGCGCTACGCATATCCTGCGTACTTCCATGGCGGCCTACGCGGGTAAACCGCTGGCAGCTGTGCCGGGCCTGGCCGCTTTTGCCGCTGCAGTGCAAAAACAGTTCGACGAATTTCTGGGTGATCGCCAGCACCACGGACTGGACCATTGGCAGCAGCCGTTTGAGCTGCATGGCTCCCCCAGCGGCGCTGCGCACCATGCAACCAGCCTGGTGATGCGGGGGGCCGAGCTTCCGGATGCGACGCGGTTGCTGGTTTTTGACGACATTTCGGAAATTGTTTCGGCCCAGCGAGCCCAGGCCTGGGGTGAGGTGGCGCGGCGCCTGGCCCATGAAATCAAGAACCCTCTCACGCCCATTCAGCTGTCTGCCGAGCGCCTTGAAATGAAGCTCACCGGCAAGCTTCCGGCGCCAGAACAGGCCATCCTGACCAAGTCGGTCAGAACCATTGTTGAGCAGGTGAATGCGATGGAGCGGCTCGTCAACGAGTTCCGCGACTACGCACGCCTGCCCGCTGCCGAACTGCAGGCGCTGGACCTGAACGCGCTGGTGACCGACGTGCTCTATCTGTATGGCGCCGAAAACGCCACCGTACCCGTGGAATCCGATCTGGATGCGCGTTGTCCGCCCATCGCGGGCGATGCACAGCAACTGCGCCAGGTCGTGCACAACCTGTTGCAAAACGCCCAGGACGCCACTGAGCAGGCCCGCACCGGGGCTTCTGAACCGATGCCGCCGGTGCGCATCAGCACCCGCTGGAGCGAATCATCGCACCGCGTTCGCCTGACCGTGGCCGATAGCGGGCCCGGCTTTCCCGCGCACATTCTTCAGCGGGCGTTTGAACCCTACGTGACCACCAAGCCCAGGGGCACCGGCCTGGGGTTGGCGGTCGTTAAAAAGATTGCCGACGAGCACGGCGCGCGCGTCGAGTTGTCGAACCGGCTTGAAGCAGGCGTGGTGCAGGGGGCACAAGTGTCGTTATCATTCGCCACTTACCCATCGGTGGCGTCATGACAACACCCACTGCAGCATCCAAGGCGTTTCATACACATGGCAAACATTCTGGTGGTTGATGACGAACTCGGCATTCGTGACCTCTTGTCGGAAATTCTGAACGACGAGGGACATAGCGTGGACCTCGCCGAGAACGCAACGCAGGCGCGCTCGGCGCGTGCAGCGGGGGTGTACGACCTGGTGTTGCTGGATATCTGGATGCCGGACACCGATGGCGTATCGCTGCTCAAGGAATGGGCCACGGCCGGAATGCTCACCATGCCCGTCATCATGATGAGCGGGCACGCCACCATAGACACCGCTGTGGAGGCCACCCGGATTGGCGCCTTCTCGTTTCTTGAAAAACCCATCACCCTGCAAAAACTGCTCAAGGCCGTAGAGCAGGCCCTGGCGCGCAATACCGCCTACCAGACAGCCCCCGTGATCGCCCAGCAGCCCTCGGCCAAGCCCGTCGAGGGCAACTTTGTGCCCGCGCCGATCACCACCACTGCCGTGGTGGGAGAGGTCGGTCCCCATGCCCACCAGGGGTTCGACCTGGACCGCCCCTTGCGCGAAGCCCGTGACGGCTTCGAAAAAGCCTACTTTGAATTCCATCTGGCCCGTGAAGGCGGCTCGATGACCCGCGTTGCAGAAAAAACCGGGCTGGAGCGCACCCACCTGTACCGCAAGCTGCGCCAATTGGGTGTGGACCTTGGTCGAGGAAAACGCAATTAATCTGAGGGGATTCTGCTTTTTTCAACTCAAATTTTGGTTATAATTTAAAGCTTAGGCCCGGTAGCTCAGTCGGTAGAGCAGAGGATTGAAAATCCTTGTGTCGGTGGTTCGATTCCGCCCCAGGCCACCACCATTCAACGCCCAACCCCTATCGGTTGGGCGTTTTCATTTCCGGGTTCCGCGACACCACGCGGAGTTCGGCGCCGATCTGCCTGTGCCACGAGGTGGTGGCCCGGCATCCGGAAGTCGCACCGTTCGACTCTCTTTTGCTCTCAGTTCTCTCAAAACCGGCGCCAACTTCTTCGCCGGAGCACAGGCAGGCGGCCTTTCGTGGCCATGACTTGCGGCGCGCGTGCTAGCAGTCCTCGGTCCTGTCCCAAGCCGAGCAGTTGTAGCATACTTGTTTGCTGCGTAAGTCTTAAACCTAAAAACGGCAGTTGACCGCTTTGTATTCCTTGGCAAGCCGCATGAAATCAACGCTGGATGGCTTCGATGGCGTTCACCTTTTGGGTGA
>WOZN01000156.1:4575-5642 GCA_011620245.1 Acidovorax sp. | reverse complement strand
AAAACGCTGTTCCCCGTGGGCGAGCTGCACAAGACCGAGGTGCGCCGCATTGCCGAAGAAATCGGCCTGCCCAACGCGAAGAAGAAGGACTCCACCGGCATCTGCTTCATCGGTGAGCGGCCGTTTCGCGAGTTTCTGAACCGCTACATCAGCCATGCGCCCGGCCCCATCCAGGACGACCGGGGCCGCACGCTGGGCCAGCATATGGGGCTGAGTTTCTACACCCTGGGCCAGCGCCAGGGCCTGGGCATTGGCGGCGTGAAGGCCAGGGGCGCCGAGCTGAAGGCGGCCCAGGAGCGCGGCCAGCGCGGCGTGGGTGAGCATGCGCCGTGGTTTGTGGCGCGCAAGGATATGGAAAAAAACGTGCTGCGCGTGGTGCAGGGGCATGACCACCCCTGGCTGCTGTCGCATGGGCTCGACGCCCAGGATGCGAGTTGGTGTTCGGGCCAGGCGCCTGCGCCTGGCAGCTACGCCGCCAAGACGCGCTACCGCCAGCAGGATGCGGCCTGCACCGTGGTGAGCGCGGCGGGCGCTGAATTTCGCCTGCAGTTTCCCGAGGCCCAGTGGGCCGTCACGCCGGGGCAAAGCGCCGTGCTGTACGACGGCGAGCTGTGCCTGGGCGGGGGCGTGATTGCAGTGGTGGACCCGCCGGTCTGAATATTTGGATGAAAATGGCTGTTAGCGCTTGCTGCATAAGCGCAGGCAGCTATCAATATTGATAGCGATGCGTGCGGCGGCATGGCCAATGGCTGGTGCCGCCGCAACGGTTCAGTCCAGGGGGCGGGCACCAGTCGCCCAACAAAAAAGCCTGCCAACTTCGTGTTGGCAGGCTTTTTTGTTCGCTGAAGCGTTGTCCGTTAGAACGGGATGTCGTCATCCATGTCATCAAAACCCGAGGCAGCGCGTGGAGCCTGCGCCACGGGCGCGGGCGCGGGCGCGGGCCGGGGGGCAGGTGCCGCAGGGCGTTGTTGCACTGGTGCTGGCGCTGCGCGGCGCGGGGCCTGGTCGTAGCCGCCGCTGGCGTCACCGCCATAGCTGCCGTCGTCCTGGCCGCCACCCTGGCCGCC
>WOZN01000156.1:0-4475 GCA_011620245.1 Acidovorax sp. | reverse complement strand
CCTGGCCGCCACCCTGGCCGCCCATGCCCTGGCGGCTGCCCAGCATCTGCATCTGGTCGGCACGGATTTCGGTGCTGTATCTCTCCACACCGGCTTGGTCGGTCCACTTGCGGGTGCGCAGGCTGCCTTCCACATACACCTGCGAGCCCTTGCGCAGGTATTGGCCCACGATCTCGGCCAGGCGGCCGTTGAAGACTACGCGGTGCCATTCGGTGGCTTCCTTCATTTCGCCGGTCTGCTTGTCTTTCCACTTGTCGGTGGTGGCAATCGTCACGTTGGCCACCTGGTCGCCACTGGGGAAGGTGCGCATTTCAGGGTCGCGGCCCAGGTTGCCGATGATGATGACTTTGTTGACGGATGCCATGCTGTTTTACCTCGATGTTGGGGGCGCTCACAGGAGCCTGCGCGCCGAACGCGCCATTGTGCCGCAAGCGCGTGCGCCGGTTTCAGTGGCCGCCGCCCCGGCCCACGGGTCGCAGGGGCCATGTGAGCACCAGCCACAGGGTGGTCAATGCCGTCGTGGTGGCAAACAGCCCGGGTGCGCCAGCCCATTTCACCAGCGCGCCGCCCAGCGCGCCGCCGGCAAACAGCCCCAGCGACTGCAGCGTGTTGTAGCTGCCCAGCGCCGCGCCGCGCACCGGCGCTGGCGCCATGCGCGACACCAGGCTGGGCTGGCTGGCTTCGAGTGCGTTGAAGCCGCAAAAGAATAAAAACATCAGCGGCCCCAGCACCCACAGCGTGGGCGTGGCGCCGCTGGCCGCCAGCAGCCCCAGGCCCACCTGCACCAGCAGCACCAGGGCAATGGCGCCCAGCAGGGCGCCGCGCAGGCGGCCGCGCCGCTCCAGCGCGAAAAGGCCGCCCATGGCCACAAAAGACAGCACCACGGCCGGCAGGTACACCTGCCAATGGCGGTCCTTGGCCAGCCCGGCCTGCACCAGCATGGCGGGCACGGCCATCCACATCGACAACTGCACGGTGTGCAGCATGAACACGCCCAGGTTCAGGCGCAGCAGATCGGGGTTGCGCCACACATCGGCCACCGGGCCGCGCGGGGCATGGCGGTGCTGGGCAGACTCTGCCGGCACCCACCACAGCACCACGGCCACGCCGGCCAGCGCCAGCGCGCAGGTCAGGCCGAACAGGCCCGCCAGGCCGATATGCGCCGCCAGCACGGGCGCGGCCACCAGCGCCAGGGCAAACATCAGGCCGATACTGCCGCCCACCAGCGCCATGGCCTTGGTGCGCACGGCGTCGCGCGTCTGGTCGGCCAGCAGAGCCGTCACGGCGGCCGACACGGCCCCGGCGCCCTGCAGCGCGCGGCCCACCAGCAGCCCCGTGAGCGAATCGGCCAGCGCCGCCAGCAGGCTGCCCGCCGCAAACACCAGCAGGCCCAGCACGATCACGCGCTTGCGCCCGAAGCGGTCGGAGGCCATGCCCAGCGGCAGTTGCAGCACGGCCTGGGTGAGGCCATAGATGCCCATGGCCAGACCCACCAGCGCGGGGTCGTCACCGCCGGGGTATTTGCGCGCTTCGAGGGCAAACACCGGCAGCACGAGGAACAGGCCCAGCATGCGCAGCGCAAAGATCAGCGCCAGGCTGATGCTGGAGCGGCGCTCCAGCGGCGTCATGGCCGTGGAGGGGGGGGCAACAACGGTGGGCGAAGGATTGGGGGGGGGCACGGTAATGTCTGACACGCTCAAAAGGGGCTGTTTGGCCCAGGGGGCCGAGGCAGCACAAGCGATAAAGCGCTTGATTGTCCGCGATCCGCGCAAGGGGTGCTCGGGCGGCGCTCCATGGAATGCCTGCGTCACTATCATGGTGGGTTTTCTGCTTTTCTGGCGTGCACCCCACTGTGAATCCTTCCCTGCCCCTCCATTTAGCTGACGATCAGCCTTCTGGCCCCTCGGGCTTGTACCTGGGCCATGCCCTGGCGCAGGCGCGCATCAGCATCCGCGGGGCGCGCACGCACAACCTCAAGAACATCGACCTCGACATTCCGCGCAACCAGCTGGTGGTGATTACCGGGCTGTCGGGCTCGGGCAAATCCAGCCTCGCGTTCGACACGCTGTATGCCGAGGGGCAGCGGCGCTATGTGGAGAGCCTGTCGGCCTATGCGCGGCAGTTTCTGGGGCGGCTGGAAAAGCCCGATGTGGACCTGATCGAGGGCCTGTCGCCGGCCATCAGCATCGAGCAGAAGGCCACCAGCCACAACCCGCGCTCCACCGTGGGCACGGTGACCGAGATCCACGATTACCTGCGCCTTTTGTATGCCCGCGCGGGCACGCCGTTTTGCCCCGACCATGGCCTGCCGCTGGCGGCGCAGACCGTGAGCCAGATGGTGGATGCCGTGCTGGCCTTGCCCGCAGAAACCAGGCTCATGATCCTGGCGCCCGTGGCGCGCGAAAAAAAAGGCGAGTTCATCGAGCTGTTTGCGCAGATGCAGGCAATGGGCTATATCCGCTTTCGTGTGGACGGCCAGATCTACGAGCACGAGAACCTGCCCACGCTCAAGAAAACCGAGAAGCACAACATTGACGTGGTGATCGACCGACTGAAGGTGCGCGCCGAAGCAAAGGGCCCTCCAGGGGCTTCGCCCCTGCCCCCCGAGGGGGCGCAAGGCAGCCTTGGGAACGGCTCGGCGGCTGCCTTGAAGCAGCGCCTGGCCGAGAGCATCGAAGCCGCCTTGCGTGTGGGTGGGCACGAGGGCAATGGCCGCGTGCTGGCGCTGGAGATGGACACGGGCCAGGAGCACCTGTTCAGCAGCAAGTTCGCCTGCCCGGTCTGCAGCTACTCGCTGGCCGAGCTGGAGCCGCGCCTGTTTTCCTTCAACTCGCCCATGGGCGCCTGCCCGGCGTGCGACGGCATCGGCCAGCGCGAGGTGTTTGACGCGGCGCGCGTGGTCGCCTTCCCCGGCTTGAGCCTGGCCAGCGGCGCCATCAAGGGCTGGGACCGGCGCAACGGCTACTACTTTGCGATGCTCGAGAGCCTGGCCAAACACTATGCGTTTGACATCGAGGCGCCATTCGAATCGCTGCCCGCGCCGGTGCAGCAGGCCATCCTGCACGGCTCGGGCGAAGAAGAAATCGCCTTCAGCTACCATCTGGACAGCGGTGCCTCCAAGGGCAAGGCGGTCGTCAAAAAGCATGTGTTCGAGGGCATCCTGCCCAACATGGAGCGCCGCTACCGCGAGACCGATTCGGTGGTGGTGCGCGAGGATCTGGCCCGCTACCGCAGCACCCAGCCCTGCCCCGAATGCCACGGCGTGCGCCTGCGCCGCGAGGCCCGCCATGTGAAGCTGGGCGAGGGCGAACAGGCCCGCGCCATCTATGAAGTGAGTCACGCCACGCTCAGCGATGCGCATGCCTGGTTCAACGAGCTGAAGCTCAGCGGCGCCAAGGCCGAAATCGCCGGCAAGGTGGTGCGCGAGATCGCCACGCGGCTGCAGTTCCTCAACGACGTGGGCCTGAGCTACCTGAGCCTGGACCGCAGCGCCGAAACCCTTTCGGGCGGCGAGGCGCAGCGCATCCGCCTGGCGTCGCAGATCGGCTCGGGCCTCACCGGCGTGATGTATGTGCTCGACGAGCCCAGCATCGGCCTGCACCAGCGCGACAACGATCGGCTGATTGCCACGCTCAAGCACCTGCGCGACATCGGCAACAGCGTGATCGTGGTCGAGCACGACGAAGACATGATGCGTGCCGCCGACCAGGTGATCGACATGGGCCCTGGCGCAGGCGTGCATGGCGGGCGCGTGATGGCGCAGGGCACGTACGACGAATTGCGCGCCAATGCGCAGTCGCTCACGGGCCAGTACCTCTCGGGCGCGCGCTCGATTGCCGTGCCCCGGCGGCGCACCCCCTGGCTGCCGGTGCTCGAGCAGGCCGCGCCGGTGGTGGAAGCCAAAGCCAAGTCACGCTTTCCGCAAACAGAGGCCAGCAAGCGCCGCGCCGAGCGCATGGCCGAGCACCATGCGCGCCAGGGCGCCGTGCAGGCGCTGCGCGTGGCGGGCGCCACGGGCAACAACTTGAAGGGCGTGACGGTGGACTTCCCCGTGGGGCTGCTCACCTGCGTGACGGGCGTGTCGGGCTCGGGCAAGAGCACCCTGGTCAACGACACGCTGTACAAAGCCGTGGCGCGCCAGCTGTACCGCGCGCACGACGAGCCTGCGCCGCATGAAGAGATCGTGGGCATCGAATATTTCGACAAGGTCATCAACGTGGACCAGAGCCCCATTGGCCGCACGCCGCGCAGCAACCCCGCCACCTACACGGGCCTGTTCACCCCCATCCGCGAGCTGATGGCCGAGGTCAATACCGCCAGGGAGCGCGGTTACGGCCCCGGGCGCTTCAGCTTCAACGTGGCGGGCGGCCGCTGCGAGGCCTGCCAGGGCGACGGCGTGGTGAAGGTGGAAATGCACTTTCTGCCCGACGTGTACGTGCCCTGCGACATCTGCCACGGCCAGCGCTACAACCGCG
>WOZN01000161.1 GCA_011620245.1 Acidovorax sp. | reverse complement strand
TTTCATGTTTCGTAGCCGCCCACCCCGTTTCGCACTGGCCTGCCTCGCACTCTGTGTGGTGCAGCTGGTCTTGGGCCTTCTGCTGGTTCGACATTTTTGGGCCTTGAGTTCAACCGCCATGCAATGGCTTGCAGGCGCCCAGATCGTCACCCAGACCATGCTGGGTTTGCTCATCCTGATACAGCTTCCGCGCGCCCTGCAGTGGCGTCCGCGGCGCAACCCCCGCCCCAGTGCCGAGTTGCAGGCCGAGCGCCAGCGCATCGCGCAGGAGCTGCACGACAACGTCGGCTCGCAGTTGATCAACACCATGGGGTTGCTGGACCCCATGTTGCCCGGCCATTCGCAGGCGCTGCGCGCGCTGGAGCAGTGCCTGCTGGACCTGCGCCTGGTGGTGGATTCGATGGACAGCGCTACCGACTCGCTGGCCGATCGCCTGGCGCGCCTGCGCCATCGCATCCAGCCGGTGCTGGACCGGCGCGGCATTCACATGGCGTGGAATGTCCAGACCGCAGATGGCGTTGAAACGCCGCGTGCCGACCGCGCCCGGCACGCGGTTTCCATCGTGCAGGAAGCATTGAGCAACGTGCTGCAACACGCGCAGGCCACGCAGGTGGAGGTGCGCCTGGACCGTGACGCGGAGCAGGGCGCTTGGCGGCTGGAGATCTGCGACAACGGATGCGGTCTGCCCGAAGCGTCCGCCGCCTTGCGCGCCAAGCCGCCGGGCTTCGGCCTGGAAGGCATGCGCAGCCGTGCGCTGCAGATGGGCGGGACTTTGGAGCTGATCCGGCCCGGGGAGGGCGGCACCTGCATTCGACTGGTGCTGCCGGACGATGGCGCGGCCCCACCGATGCTTGCGGGGCCGCGCCGGCCAGGGCCCCGGCCGGATGGCTGCTGCGCGGCCCCTGCGAGATCGTGAACACGTTCTAAGTCTGGCGCAATTCACCCATGACTTATGCAAAACAGGCCCAGGCAAGCCGTCTGCCACAAAGGCAGGTACCGTTGCGGCATCCTTGTTTGCGTAAGTCCTATCACCTTCAAAATGGCCTCAAACGCTTTTCTGACAAGCGCTGATAGCTATCAAAAAATGAGTTCTTACGAGCAGGGCCCCCGGCCGCGCTGGCCCGGCCGGGCCCGTCGCATGTGGCACACTCGCCCGCTTTTCCCGTCCACGTGCCCGCAGGATAGAACGCAATGCAAAAGATCGTCCGGCAGATTGCCGAAGAAATCCGGATCACCGAGCAACAGGTACAGGCCGCCGTCGAGTTGCTGGATGGCGGCGCCACCGTGCCCTTCATCGCGCGCTACCGCAAGGAAGTGACCAACGGGCTCGACGATATCCAGCTGCGTGCGCTGGAAGCGCGCCTGTCGTACCTGCGCGAGCTGGAAGACCGCCGCGCGGCCGTGCTCAAAAGCATTGACGAGCAAGGCAAGCTGACCGACGCATTGCGCGTGGCGATTGCCGCTGCGCCGACCAAGCAGGAGCTGGAGGACATCTACCTGCCGTTCAAGCAAAAGCGCCGCACCAAGGGCCAGATAGCGCGCGAATTCGGCATCGAGCCGCTGGCCGACAAGCTGTTTGCCGACCCCACGCTGGACCCGGCCAAAGAGGCCGCCGCCTTTATCCGGCCGCCCGAGGTGCTTGAGGATGGCAAGCCGGGCGCCGATTTCTCCACCGTGCCCGCCGTGCTCGACGGCGTGCGTGACATCCTCTCCGAGCGCTGGGCCGAGGATGCGGCGCTGGTGCAATCCCTGCGCGAATGGCTGTGGGCCGAGGGCCTGCTGCGCAGCAAAAAGGTGGAAGGCAAGAACGAGAACGACCCCGAGGTGTCCAAGTTCCGTGACTATTTCGAATACGAAGAGCCCATTGGCCGCGTGCCATCGCACCGCGCGCTGGCCGTGTTCCGGGGGCGAGGGCTGGAGATTCTGGAAGCCAAGCTGGTGCTGCCCGTCGAGCCCGAGCCCGGCAAGCCCGGCATCGCCGAAGGCAAGATCGCCCTGCACCTGGGCTGGAGCCACGCCGCGCGCCCGGCGGACGACCTGATCCGCAAGTGCGTGGCCTGGGCGTGGCGCGTGAAACTGAGCCTTTCGACCGAGCGCGACCTGTTCGCCCGCCTGCGCGACGAGGCCGAGAAGGTCGCCATCAAGGTGTTTGCCGACAACCTGCGCGACCTGCTGCTGGCCGCCCCGGCCGGCCCGCGCGTGGTGATGGGACTGGACCCCGGCATCCGCACCGGCGTGAAGGTGGCCGTGGCGGACGCCACCGGCAAGCTGGTGGAGACCGCCACCGTGTACCCGCACGAGCCGCGCCGCGACTGGGAAGGTGCGCTGCACACGCTGGCCAAGCTGGCTGAAAAACATGGCGTGAACCTGATTGCGATTGGCAACGGCACGGCCAGCCGCGAGACGGACAAGCTGGCCGCCGATCTGATAAAAATCATGGCAAAAACGCCTGCAGCGCAGGCGGGACAAGCGCTGGCAGCTATCGAAAAAATAGTGGTCAGCGAGGCGGGCGCCTCGGTGTACAGCGCCAGCGAATACGCCTCTCAAGAGATGCCCGACGTGGACGTGAGCCTGCGCGGCGCCGCCAGCATTGCGCGCCGCCTGCAGGACCCGCTGGCCGAACTGGTCAAGATCGACCCCAAGAGCATCGGCGTGGGCCAGTACCAGCATGATGTGAACCAGAGCGAACTGGCGCGCACCCTGGGCACGGTGGTGGAAGACTGCGTGAACTCGGTGGGGGTGGACCTGAACACGGCCAGTGTGCCGCTGCTCAGTCGCGTGTCGGGCCTGTCGGGCAGCGTGGCCAAGGCGGTGGTGCGCTGGCGCGAGGCCAACGGCGCGTTCAAGAGCCGCAAGCAGCTGATGGACGTGGCGGGCCTGGGCGCCAAGACCTTCGAGCAGGCGGCGGGTTTTTTGCGTATCCGGGGCGGCGAGAACCCGCTGGACATGACCGGCGTGCACCCCGAGACCTACCCCGTGGTCGAGCAGATCATGGAAAAGACGGGCAAGCCTGTGGCCGAACTCATGGGCCGTGCCGACATGCTCAAGACCCTCAAGCCCGAGCTGTTCGCCAACGAAAAATTCGGCGTCATCACCGTCAAGGACATTTTGGCCGAGCTGGAAAAGCCCGGCCGCGACCCGCGCCCCGATTTCAAGGTGGCCCGTTTCAACGATGGCGTGGAAGACATCAAGGACTTGAAGGAAGGCATGATTCTGGAAGGCACGGTGAGCAACGTGGCCCAGTTCGGCGCCTTCATCGACTTGGGCGTGCACCAGGACGGCCTGGTGCATGTGAGCCAACTGGCGCACAAGTTTGTGAGCGATGCGCGCGAAGTGGTCAAGACCGGCGACATCGTCAAGGTCAAGGTCATGGAGGTGGATGTGGACAGGAAGCGCATCGGCCTGTCGATGAAGCTGGGCGACGCGCCGCCGCGCCAGGGTGGCGACCGGGGTGCGCCACGCGACAACCGTTTTGAAGGGGCAGGGCGCGGCTACCAGCAAGCGCAGCCCCAGCGCCGCGCGCCCGAGCCAGCGCAGCAATCGGCCATGGCTTCGGCCTTTGCCAGGTTGCAGCAGGCCAAAAATCGGTAACAACCGCATAGATAATCGCCAGCATCTCAACCGGAGGCGCTGTACCCCATGGAGCTGAACGCACTGCTGGCCCACCCTGTGGCTTTGCCCAGTCTTCCGCGCGCCGTGGCGTTGCTGATGACCGAGCTGGGTCACGACGAGCCCAGCCTGCGCCGGATCAACCAGCTCATGGGCACCGATCCGGCACTGGCCGCCCGGCTGCTGGAGATGGCCAATGCGCCAGCGTTCCAGATGCAGCGCCAGATTGCCGGCATCCCCGAGGCGCTGGCGCTGCTGGGCGTGGCGCAGTTGCGGTCTTTGGTGAGCACCGCGCCGCTGGGCACCACCTCGCGCTCGGTGCCGGGCATCAACATGCAGCAGTTCTGGCGCTACAGCCTCAACACCGCCAGGCTGGCCCGTTCCCTGGCGGGCATCGGCCACCTCAACCAGATTGCCGCTTACACGGCGGGGTTGGTGCATGCGGTGGGCGAATTGCTGATGCACCTGGCCGCGCCTGACATCATCTCTTCGATCAACGTGCTGGTATCCCCCCTGGATCTGCGGCGGGCCAGGATCGAGCAGCGCATTCTGGGCTATTGCTATGGCAACGTGAGTGCCGGGCTGGCGCAGCGCTGGCAGTTTCCCGAAATGGTGGTGGATGCGCTGCAGTATCAGAGCGCGCCCCTCGACAACAACGCCTACGAGCCGCTGGCGGGGGTGATCCACCTGGCATCGTGGCGTGCCCGTGCCCGCGAGGTGGATCTGGGTGAAAAGGAAATGGCCGTGTCCTTCCCCGGCGAAGTGGGGTTGATGCTGGGCCTGGACATCGACATGGTGCTCCAGCAAGACCCCATCGACTGGACGGCCCGCCCCGAGGCCTACGACTACGTGGTTTGAATACCGGCAGGGCTGCAGCGGCCGATGTCCGCGCGGTGCATCCCCGGTAGCGTGCAGGAGCACATTCCATGCGCAGGCTCAGAGCGACTGGGCCAGTATCTCGCGGTATTCATCTGGGGTGGCAATGCGCGGGTTGGTCTTGTGGCAGTGGTCGGCCATGGCGCCTTTGATGATGTCGTCAAACATGCCCTCGGTCACCCCCATGGCGGCCAGGCCGGTGGGCAGGCCCAGGCGGGCATTCATGTCGCGGATGGCCTGGGGAATGTCGCCGGCACAAGCCAGGCCCATGGCTTGCGCCATGCGTTCGAGGCGCTTGCCGTTGCGCACCGATTCGGCACCCGCGTTGAAGCGGACCACGGCGGGCAGGAACATGGCGTTGAGCGTGCCGTGGTGCAGGCGCGGGTTCACGCCGCCCAGGCTGTGGCTGAGCGAGTGCACGGCGCCCAGGCCTTTCTGGAACGCCAAGGCGCCCTGCATGCTGGCGCTCATCATGTGCAGGCGGGCTTCGCGGTCGCTGCCGTTGCGCGTGGCCTGCCCGATGTTCGCCCAGCCGCGTTGCAGCCCGTCGAGTGCAATGCCGTCGGCCGGCGGGTTGAAGGCGGCCGACATGAAGGTTTCCATGCAGTGCGCAATCGCATCCATGCCGGTGGCGGCCGTCAGCAGGGGCGGCAGGCCCAGCGTCAGCTCGGGGTCGCAGATGGCGGCCTTGGGCACCAGGTTCCACGAGTGAAAGCCCAGCTTGCGGTGGTCATCCACGATGAGGATGGCGCCGCGCGCCACCTCGCTGCCGGTGCCGCTGGTGGTGGGCACGGCGATGAGTGGCGCGGCGCGTTCGGTGATGCGTGGCGAGCCGCCTTCGATGGTGGCGTAATGGGTGAGCGGGCCCTCATGCGTGGCGGCAATCGCAATGCCCTTGGCGCAGTCGATGGCCGAGCCGCCGCCCACGGCGATCAGCCCGTCGCAGCCCCGGGCCTGGTACATCTCCACGGCCGCGCGCACGGCGGCCTCGGTGGGGTTGGAAGGCGTCTGGTCGAACACCGCCACGGCCATGCCGGGCAGGGCGTCCAGCGCCTTTTGCAGCACGCCGGCGGCTTTCACCCCGGGGTCGGTCACGATAAGCGGGTGCGTGATGCCAACGCGCGCGCATTCCTGCTGGAGCAGTTTGACGGCGCCGAACTCGAACTGGATCTGGGTGACGTAGTAGATGAAAGCCATGGTGATTGCGGAAGTTA
>WOZN01000281.1 GCA_011620245.1 Acidovorax sp. | reverse complement strand
TGGCGAACTGATGCGCACATCTGCCGGGCGCCGATTGGCGCCCGGACGTCCGCTCCGGTTCGGCATCCATGGACTTGGCAGCGCCTTGGATCGCGCCATGGGAGCATACTTACAATTGCATACGAATTTTTGGCACGCTTGTACCGCGGGCCGCACAAAACGCGGCAGACCGCAACCTTGTCAAGAGTGCAGCCCTCAGCCCACATCCTCTTTCGTGCACAGCCCCACCCTCGTCATCCTTGCAGGCATCCTTGCCGCGCTGGTCACCACGGTGCTTTATGCCGTGTGGCATTTCAACAAGGGCATTCCCGGCTTGCGGCTGTGGATGTTGTCTTTTCTGATTGCCTCGGTGTTTTGCGCCAGTTTGCTGGTGCGCGACCATGTGTCGCAAGTGCTGTTGGTGGTGCTGACGCAGGCGTCCATTGCCGTGGCGGCTTACCTCGCCTTTCTGGGCAGCCGTGCCTACATGGGGCGGGCATCCGCGCCGCACGGGTATGCGGCATCGGTCATCACCGTCGTGGTGGCTGCGGCGGTGTATTTCACGGTGGTGCAGCCGAATCTGGCGATCCGGTTTGCGCTGGCGGGCTCGGTTTCTGGCGTGTACTTCGTGCTGACTGCCTGCACCCTGGCGCGGGGCGGCTTTCGCAACCTGCCGGCGCGTTATCTGTTTGCCATCGTGGCGGGCCTGCATGGGCTTTTCCTGTTGTTGCGGCCGCTGCTGTTCAGGCTGGCCATGCCCGATGCGGGGGAGGGTGCCGATGCCGGCACGGTGGCGCTGCTGTCGCAGTTTGTCGTACTCGAATCTACGCTGTCCCTGGTGATGATGGCGTTTGGCGCGCTGATGCTGACCAATGAGCACATCACCCGGGAGTTGCGCCACCTGGCCGAGGCGGACCCGCTCACCGATGTATTCAACCGGCGGGCGTTTCTTGCGCTGCTGGAGAAAGCCATCAGCAGCGCGCACCGCACGCAGTCCGGTCTTTCTGTGCTGGCAATTGACCTGGACCATTTCAAGAAGGTCAATGACAGCTGCGGGCACAAAGGCGGCGACGATGCGTTGCGCCATTTTGTCGGCCTGGCCCGCGGTTGCCTGCGCAATGAAGACGTGATGGGACGGCTGGGCGGCGAGGAATTTGTCATTTTTTTGCCCAACGCCAGCAGCGAGGGTACCCTTGCCGTGGCCGAGCGCCTGCGCGCCCAGGTGGCCAGTCAGCCGGTGTTGACGGACCGTGGCCCTATCAACCTGACGGTGAGCATCGGGGCCACGCAGTACCTGCCTGGTGATTCGTCGGACGCCCTATTGCAGCGCGCCGACGATGCCATGTACCTGGCCAAGGAGCATGGCCGCAACCGGGTCGAGGCAATGGCCGTCGCGCAGCTTGCGTGAGTCGATTACGGGACGTTCTGGAGAGCCGCGGCCTGTGCAGTGATGGTGGGGCATCACTGCGGTTTGCGTCTTGCCCTGCGCCAAAACGCATCGCTTTGACTTGTGCCGCCAAGCATCGAACACTGGGCTAGAACCAGGGCCGCGTGCACCACGCTGCAGACCACCTGGAAAGGTCGCAAGGTCGGCCTGTGCGATGCTGGCTATCTGCAGGCCGACGACCACAGTGCTGCGCATCGAGATAAAGGGCAAGGATGGCCACAGCCTGTGCGGTGCCGTCGAGCAGGTATTCCCGGGCGATATTCAAAGCTGAAATAGGGTCTTTGAGCCCGTCGCAGTAATTTAGGCCTTATAATTCGTTAAGCCATACCCATTGCACGCAGTGCGGATCATTCCGTCTGTCAGCGATGGCGTCTCTCTTTGATTCCCCCATCGCAGGCTCTGCCGACCTTCAGGTCGCAGTCATTGCAGGCGTTGATGCGGTTTTATTCCCGGATCGCGCATAACTGACGGCCATCGTTGATGAGTCGGTATGAAAATGAGGACCGAATGAATACATTCCAGCAAGTCATTTCAAATAACAGTATGCAGGATGGATTGTTTGCATTACTGGCTGCAGTTGGAACCATGGCGGCAATCATGTTGTTTCGCAAACTTGCGTTGAACCGTTTTGAGCGCATCGCGCAGAGGACCGATACACTGATCGACGATTTTTTCGTTGAGATACTGCGTTCCACCCGGGTTTTGCTTGCTTTGGGATTGGGTATTTATGCGGCAGTGCATTTTCTTGTGCTGCCAGTCAGTGCCAGTGAGTTGACCAATCGTGCTTTTCTTGGCCTGTTAATTCTGCAATCCGGGTTCTGGGCGCATCGAGGGCTGGATTTCTTTTTGCAGCGACGCCTTTCGTCGAGCAAGGGATTGAATCAGGCCGCCCGGGCAACCACCCGGCCTATCCTGGCTTTTCTGGGGCGTATCGTGCTGTGGGCTTTGGTCGGGCTGCTTTTGCTCGACAACATGGGACTCAATGTAACGGCGTTGGTGGCAAGCCTGGGCATTGGCGGCATCGCGGTGGCATTGGCAGTTCAAAATATTCTTGGTGACCTGTTTGCATCGCTGTCAATTGCCATGGACCAACCCTTTGTCGTGGGCGACTTCATCATCGTGGATGACCTCATGGGAACGGTGGAGCATGTGGGATTGAAAACCACCCGTATTCGAAGCCTCAGTGGTGAGCAGATCATTTTTTCCAATAATGACCTGCTTAAGAGCCGTATCCGCAACTACAAACGCATGCAGGAGCGCCGGGTTGTTTTTTCGGTGGGTGTTAAATATGACACGCCAGCAGCCTTGCTTGAAATGATTCCGGAGATCATTGCGCAGGCTATTCGGATACAGGCAGCTACGCGTTTCGACCGTGCTCATCTCAAGAGTTTTGGGCCATATTCAATAGATTATGAATCTGTTTATTATGTGGTTGAACCGGATTTCAATCTGTACATGGATATGCAGCAGGCTATCAATCTATGTCTGGTGCGCGAGTTCCATGAACATGGAATTAGCTTTGCGTTTCCGACGCAGACATTGCATCTGGCAGACGGGTGTCTCATAGGATGCCCGGCCAGGGAGAATGGAGCCTCTACAGATCAGCCGACTGACGTGGCAGCGTAGCTATCAGCACCATCTTCATGGCGATGGCCGCCTGCGGTTGTCATGGGGTCTTCTATCTCCTTCTTTCTCAGATGTATGGCATGTGAGATTTGGTGGAACATTCTGAAAAACGGGAAAGGAAGCAAATGCACTCGCGTACAGACTTGATTTTGGCGACCGATCTGGATGGGACTTTTCTCCCTCCAGAAGGGAGTGGAGGAGGCTCGGATCTCTACAAACTCATCCGGGACAACCCTGGAAAGATTGTGCTGATCTTTGTGACCGGAAGGGCATATGAAAGCATTCTTTCCTTGCTGGACGATCCTTCGGTGCCTGTCCCCGATTACATCATTGCAGATGTGGGTGCCACGGTCCTGAAGCGGCATGGCGATACGTTCTCTCCGGTCATGCCGTTGCAGCAGGAAATTGCAGAAAAATGGCCTGGTCACGATGTCATTCTGAGCAGCGTCAGTGCCATTGCAGGTTTGCAGCGCCAGGAAGTGCCGCAAGAGCGCCGTTGCTCGTTTCTATATGAGGATGAGACGGTTCTGCCGATAGCGCAAGAGATTGGCCGCTCGCTGGGACTGGACGTGTTGACCTCCGCCGGGAGGTACCTTGACTTCCTGCCGCCCGGTGTTTCCAAGGGGGACAGCCTGAGACGCCTGCTGTGCGCGGAAGGTTTGTCGCAAGACAAAGTCTTGGTAGCAGGCGATACGTTGAACGACCTTTCGCTCATGAAGACGGGGTACAGGGGGGTCGTTGTCAGCAATGCGGAGCCGGCACTCAAGCGGGCCGTGACGTCACATCATGTTCTGCTGCCCGTTTATCAGGCCTGTCAGGCGGGTCCCTGCGGCATCCTTGAAGCCATTCATCACCACGGGTTCACGTTGAACCTGGAGATGCCTGCTGCGCCGGAGGATGTCTCTGAAGGCGGAGCCGATCTCGTGATTGTTTACCACCGCCAGCCCTTTGATGAAATACGGGAGGGAATTCAAGTGGTGCGCCGTCCCCCCCGAAGTCCCAATGGCATTCTGCCGACCTTGCTGGGATTCTTTTCCGAAGGCAAGAAAGGTGCCTGGGTGGCATGGTCTCAGCAGGAGAGCCGGGACCCCGAGGGGTTTGAGGTGGACGTGGCTGTGGATGCGCAGAAATACCCGAATCTGGTCGCGTCGCGCGTTGCACTCACCGAAGAAGATGTCAATATCTTTTACAAGCAGTTTTCCAAGGAGGCCTTCTGGCCGATCATCTTTTCATTCCCGGAAAGGGCCTCCTTCATTGAGGCGCACTGGCTTCGCTTTTGCGAGGTCAACCGTCTTTTCGCACAAAGAACGGCAGCTGTTGCGGCCCAGGGTGCCACCATCTGGATTCACGATTACAACCTGTGGATGATGCCGGCTTATCTGCGTGAGTTGCGGCCGGATCTGACGATTGCATTTTTCCATCACACGGCATTCCCAAGTGCGGACATTTTTAACATCCTTCCATGGAAGGGGCAGATTGTCGCCAGCCTGCTCAAGTGCGATTACGTGGGTTTCCACATCCCGCGCTACGTCGAGAATTTCGTCGATGTAGTCCGCTCGAACGTGTTCACGCAGATTCTGGAAACGGAGTTTTGTGCGCCTACGTACCTCACCTACGGATGTGCGCTGGGCGTCGAGGAGGTCACGCGGGCCATCCAGACGCCGTCGGGCGTGTTGCGTGTAGGGGCCCACCCTGTGGGTATTGACAATGAAAAAATCCAAGGCATTGTGGATGAGCCGGAAACACACCGTCTGGTTGATACCTTGCTGGAGGAAACAAAGGGTAGACGGGTCATCCTTTCTGTTGAGCGTCTGGACTATGTCAAGGGCCCGATTGAAAAAATGCTGGCGTATGAAAAGTTTCTGGAGATGCATCCGCAATGGCATGGAAAAGTGGTCATGCTCAACATCGTCACACCCGCAGCAGCCGGCATGGAAATCTATGAAACGACGAGAGAGCAGTTGGATCAGGTGGTTGGCCGGATCAATGGCCGTTTTTCGGAACTTGACTGGACGCCGGTACGCTACTTTTACCGTTCCTTTCCGTTCGAGGAATTGGTGTCGTTTTACGTGGCAGCTGACGTTGCCTGGATTACACCGCTGCGCGATGGACTGAATCTGGTGTGCAAGGAGTACATCTCTGCCAAGTCGGCATCCGGCACCCGTGGGATATTGGTGCTCTCTGAGTTCGCAGGTGCCGCTGTCGAGCTTAAAGGCGCGGTGCTGACCAATCCCTACGATGAAACCAGCATGATTCAAAGCTTGCTCAGCGCCTTGAGCCTTGATGAGCCAGAAATTGCTTTCCGTATGCAGACGTTGGCGCAGCGTGTTCGGGAATATGACGTCAATGTCTGGGGTGCCGACTTCCTGAATGAAGCCTCGGTAGGACGGTTGAGCAGGGCGGTTGAGCCATGATGGGGATGGCGCTTCAGGGCTGGAGCCGCCTGCGCTGCTGCAGGCGTTAGTCAGCGGCTTGGAATGCCTCCACATCCACCAGGCAGTCGTAGAAGGTCGGCCCGCGCCCCAGGTCGGTCAGTGCTTGGCTGGTGAGCTGGTTTACATTGCAGCCGTCCATGCCGAGCTTGCGCCACCAGATGCCCATGCCGTTGACCCCGCCAGGGCGGGCGCGCTCGCTCGCTTAGGGCTCGTAAGGTAATAAGTTGTGCATTTTGACGGCCGGATTTGGGATGCAGTG
>WOZN01000081.1 GCA_011620245.1 Acidovorax sp. | reverse complement strand
GCCCGGCCATGGGGCAAAAAAACGGTGAACGATGGACCGCTGCGGCCGATTTGCAGCCGGCGATTTCCAAGTCCGACAGCCTCCTGGACAGCCGCGATACTATGCGCTTCACCGATGGACCAACCGACGGAGACAATACGCCATGACCCTGCCACTGCACCCCCTGGACCAGCAACTTTTCATCCGCGCCCAGGCCCTGCTGGACGATGAATGGATTGACCACGACGCCGATCTGGCCCCGGTGCTGCCAACCGTGCTGGCGCGCAATGTGGGGCAGGACTGGCACAAGGCGGGCACCTTCCGCCACCACTTGGTGGGCGTGGCGCGCTCGCTGACGCTGTGGCAACAGCCGCGTGACGTGCGGCTGCTGGGGTTGCTGCACAGTGCGTATGGCAACGCCTTTGTGGACCTGGTCAAGTTCGACCCGGCCAGCGAGCGGGCGCGCCTGCGCGATCTGGTGGGGGAGTCGGCCGAGCATCTGGTGTATCTGTTTTGCACCCGGTCGCGCACGCAGTTTGTGCAGCGCGTGCTGGGTGGCGGACTGGCGGCCGATGGCAGCCTGGCGCTCGACAAGGACGATCAGCGCCATCTGCTCACTCCCTATGAGGTGGCGGCTTTTCTCATCGTCTGCATGGCCGATACCATCGAGCAGTGGTTCAGCTGGCAGGACGATATTGACTCGCGCTTTCCCAACGTGCAACACCGCCCGCAGACCGTGCACTGGGCGGCATCGTTGTGGCCCGGTCCCATGCGGCCCACCGCACGCATGCTGCACCAGATCGCTGGGCTGGGGCAGGCGCTGCAGCACCCGGGCCTCAAGGGGTTGCTGCCGGTACCCCCGGTGTTTGCCGATTGCACCCAACACCTGTCGGTGGCGGCCGAGGCGGCAGCCACGTCGCTGTATTGGTCGGTGATCCAGCAAGACCAGCCGCTGGTGGACCTGGACGTGGCCACCGCCGTGCTGGAGCAGGCCGTGCGCCACAACCCCTGGGTGGGTGAGCCGCAGATGGTGCTGGCACAACTGTATCTGTCGGCGGGCCGGCGCGACGACGCCAAGCATGCGGCGCAGAGTGCATTGCATTGTTTCAGCGCATGGGGCAATGCGTGGGACAAGCGCGTGCAATGGGACGCCTGGGTGGCCTGGACGCGCATCCTGCTGCAGTCCGCCACCGAGGGCGGCTGGCCCGAGCGGCTGGACAAACTCAACAACCTGGCGCTCAAGGCCTGAGCGTGGCGCCAGTGTCTTGAATTGAGCGCGGTTTTTGCTTTATGGGGCCCAGGCGCTTATCGGATAAGCGCTTGATGCTATTCATCATTTCATGGCATTTCAAAGGATTCGCGAAACGCCGCTGCGCCATACGACGCCTTGGCTGCTGGGGGTTGGGGCCCTGCCGTCAGGGCCATGCTGGGCCTGTGCCGGCTCTGGCTTGACCCCCGCGGCCGGAGCGCGGAGAATGAAATATTGTTTGACACCGAAGACAGGGGTTTCCCATGGACAAGCCAATCTGGGTCATAGTGGCCAACAGTTCGATGGCCCGCGTGCTGGAGTTCAACCCAGCCAGACCCGAGCGCTGGACGGAAAAGGAATGCCTGACGCATCCGCAAAGCCGGCAGCAGGGCTCTGGCGCCGGCCATGAGCCTGGGGGCCACTCGATTGCCGGGCGCAGCGGTCTGGCGCCGCGCAGCGATCCACGCGAGCATGAGCGCCACGAATTCGCGCAGCAGGTGGCCGACACGGTCAAAGCGGCAATCAGCGCCGGCCAGGTCGGTAGCCTGGTGGTGTTTGCATCCAACCCGTTTCTGGGGCAATTGCTCAAGCAGCTGGAGGACGTGGCCCCCAAGCGGGTCTCGGCCAGCCACCCGCTGGATTTGACGGGCCTGGCACTGCCGGAGCTGACCCGGCGCCTGCACGCCGAATTCGGGCTTTGAGGCGGCAGCGGTGTCCGGCAGCAGCCAGCGTATGCGTGCCATGGTTCTGGAGCAACCCGGCCGACCCCTGCGGTTGACCGACTTGCCGCGGCCGGTTCCCGATGCGGGGCAGTTGCTGCTGGCGGTGGAGGCCTGTGGCGTGTGCCGCACCGATCTGCACCTGCTGGATGGCGAGTTGCCCGACCCGGTACTGCCCGTGGTGCCGGGCCATGAAATCGTGGCCCGGGTCGCGGGCCTGGGGCCTGATGTGCAGGGCGACTGGCACCTGGGCCAGCGGGTGGGCGTGCCCTGGCTGGGCTGGACTTGCGGGCAATGCCGCTTTTGCACCAGCGGACGCGAGAACCTGTGCGAGCACGCCCGCTTCACGGGCTACCAGTTGAACGGCGGTTACGCCGAGTACACGCTGGCCGATGCACGCTACTGCCTGCCCTTGCCCGATGGGCCGGCGGCCGAGCATCTGGCGCCGCTGCTGTGTGCCGGCCTCATCGGCTACCGCGCGCTGCGCCTGGCTGGCGATCCGCACCGACTCGGTGTCTACGGCTTTGGCGCGGCGGCGCACATCATCACCCAGCTGGCGCGCGCGCAAGGGCGCGAAGTCTTTGCCTTCACCCGCCCCGGCGATGGCGCCAGCCAGGAATTTGCCCGCAGCCTGGGCGCGAACTGGGCGGCCGGCACCGACGAGGCCCCGCCGCAGCCGTTGGACGCGGGCCTGATCTTTGCGCCCGCAGGCCCTCTGGTGCCCATCGCCCTGCGGCATCTCGACAAAGGCGGCTGCGTGGTCTGCGCCGGCATCCACATGAGCGACATTCCGGGCTTTCCCTACGCCTGGCTGTGGGGCGAGCGCAGCATCCGCTCGGTGGCCAATCTGACGCGCAGCGATGGCCTTGCTTTTTTTGAGGCAGTGCGGCAAACGCCGCTGCGTACCGAAGTCCAGGTGTTCGCGCTGGAGCAGGCGAACGAAGCGCTGGAGCGATTGCGCCAGGGTGCGCTGCAGGGTGCTGCCGTTCTGCGCATGGCCTGAGACGGTATGAACGTCCGCCCAAGCCCAAAAACGCACCCCATAGCGCAGGCAAATGCTCGCCATTGCCCGCCACATTGCCCGCCATTGCCCGCCATTGCGCGCCGTGGCTGTGCTTTGCGCCTTGATGAGGCATGTTTCTCCGGCCCGCTTGCATATGCCGGATCCATTCACGTCTTCTGAGCGTTCGCTCAGCGCAAGTTTTCACAGGAGGTACCGATGACATTGCCGCAGGAACAACTGGTCCGCATTCCCGTCGGACAGACCCATATCGAGGGGCTGCTGGTGCTGCCGGCGGATCCCCTTGGGGTGGTGCTGTTCGCCCATGGCAGCGGTAGCAGCCGCCACAGCCCGCGCAACAACTTCGTGGCCGGGGTGCTGCACGCGCGCCGCGTGGGCACCTTGCTGCTTGACCTGCTCACGCCCGAGGAGGACCAGGACTACAGCACCCGCTTCGACATTCCCTTGCTGACGCAGCGACTGCGCGCGGCAACGCGCTGGCTTGGTCAGCAGCCGCTCACCAAGTCCCTGCCTGTGGGCTATTTCGGCGCCAGCACCGGCGCGGCGGCCGCCCTGATGGCCGCCGCCGTGCCGGGCCAAGCTATCCGGGCCGTGGTGTCGCGCGGCGGGCGCCCCGACCTGGCCAGCGCTGAGGCGCTCGCGCGTGTGTCTTGCCCGACCTTGCTGCTGGTGGGTGGCCGGGATGAAGAGGTGCTGGAGCTCAACCGGCAGGCCGCATCCCACATGCGCTGCCCGCACCGCTTGAGCGTGGTTTCGGGCGCTACCCATTTGTTCGAGGAGCCGGGAGCCCTGGAGGCCGTGGCCCGGCAGGCCGCCGATTGGTTCGAACAATATCTGCAGCCTGCCGCGGCCACTTGACGCGGGGCGGTGCGGGGCCGGGCGGATATTCCAGCACGCACCACGTATCAGGCCGCAGGCTTGCGCCGTGCGGCCTCGGCCAGGGGCAGCAGATCGGCTTCGGTGAGCGTTTCCTGCGCCAGCAGCTTGTCCGCGCCCTCCTGCAGCAGCGCGCGCCGCTCGGTCAGCACCGCGCTGGCCCGGGCAAAGGCTTCGTCCACCAGTGCGCGCACGGCCATGTCGATGCGGTGGGAGGTGTCGTCCGACAGGCCGCGCTCCAGCGCCAGGCCTTCGGGCAGGTTGAGAAAGCGCTGCTGCTGGCGGTCATAGACCACCTGGCCCACTTCATGCGACATGCCATAGCGCGCCACCATGTCGTGCGCGATGTCCGTGGCCTTGACCAGATCGTCGGCTGCGCCCGTGGAGACCTCGCCCAGCACCAGCGCCTCGGCTGCGCGCCCGGCCATCAGCACCGCGAGGCGGTTGCGCAGTTCGCTCTCGCTGGCCAGGTAGCGGTCCTCGCTGGGGCGCTGCAGGGTGTAGCCGAGGGCGCCTATGCCGCGCGGGATGATGGAAATCTTGTGCACCGGGTCGGAGCCAGGCAGCGTCATCGCCACCAGCGCATGGCCCATCTCATGCACGGCCACCGTGCGCCGCTCCTTGTCGCCGAGCACACGCTGGTGGCGTTCCAGCCCGGCGACGATACGCTCCACAGCGGCGGTGAAGTCCGCCATCGCGACGGCGTCGGCGCCGCGCCGCGTGGCCAGCAGTGCCGCTTCGTTGACCAGGTTGGCCAGGTCGGCGCCGGCGAAACCCGGCGTCAGTGCCGCCACGGCATCGGGGTCGACATCGCGGCCCAACTGCACTTTCTTGAGGTGCACGCGCAGCACATCGGCGCGGCCCTTGCGATCAGGCCGGTCCACCAGCACCTGCCGGTCGAAGCGGCCGGCCCGCAGCAGGGCCGGGTCGAGTATCTCGGGGCGGTTGGTGGCGGCCAGAATCACTACGCCCGCGCTGGTGTCGAAGCCGTCCATTTCGGCCAGAAGCTGGTTCAGCGTCTGCTCCTTTTCGTCGTGACCGCCCGAAAGCGGACCCATGCCGCGCGCCCGGCCCAGGGCGTCCAGCTCGTCGATGAAGATGATGCAGGGTGCGGCGGCGCGGGCCTGTTCGAACAGGTCGCGCACGCGGGCCGCGCCGACACCCACGAACATCTCGACGAACTCGGAGCCCGTGATGCTGAAAAAAGGCACGCCAGCCTCGCCCGCCATGGCGCGCGCCAGCAGCGTCTTGCCGGTGCCCGGTGGCCCCACCAGCAGCACGCCCTTGGGCATGTGCGCGCCCAGCCGGCCGTAGTCCTTGGGGTTCTTCAGAAAGTCCACCGATTCGCGCAGCTCCGCCTTGGCCTCGTCCACGCCCGCCACGTCGTCGAAACTGACCTTCACATCGGTTTCCGAATGCAGCTTGGCGCGGCTCTTGCCGACGGACAGCAGGCCGCCCATGCCGCCTTGCGCGGCAATGCGCCGACCGATAAAGCTCCAGAGGGCCAGCAGCAGCAGCCCCGGAACCACCCAGGACAGCAGCTCGCTCAGCAGCTTGTTTTCGACCACGCCTTCGAAGCGCACGTCGTAGCCGGCCAGCTCCGCTGCCAGGGCGGGTTCGACGCGCGTCGTGACGATGCGCGTGCGGCCGTCGGCCAGTGGCGCCTTGAGTTGGCCCTCGATGAGCTGGCTGCCGATCGACAGGGATTGCAGCCGGCCGGCTTTCAGGTGCTGCAGGAACTCGCTGTACGGTATAGGTTGCACCTGGTTGGAGGTGACCCAGATATCGCGCAGCCAAAACAATGCTGTCAGCGCGAAGATCAGCAGCCACAGCTTGTTCGGATTCCACTGCAAGGGCGACTGGGGCGATTGGGGCGATTGGGGCGATGCGGGCGGCGGCTCGGGGCGGGGTGGTGGCA
>WOZN01000100.1 GCA_011620245.1 Acidovorax sp. | reverse complement strand
TGGCCAGGCTCGGAAATCTGCAAAAGCGCCATGAAAATCTTGTGTTCTACGTAATTAGGACTTATGCAAATAAGGATGCCACAACGGTACATGCCTTTGTGGCTGGCGGCTTGCCTGGGCCTGTTTTGCGTAAGTCATGGTAATGAGGCATTGCCCTGCGAGGCATTGCCCTGCGGAAGATGCCTCGAAAAGGGGTGATGCCGCTATTGTCCCAGTTGATCCCGGCGGCGCTCGATGTCGTCGGCAAATCGCGCAATGAACATGAGGGCTCTGACCTGTTTTGCAGCAGCGGCGTAATCGCATTGCTGGTCTATCAGTTGCCCGCAAAGCGCCAATGCCTGGCTCTGGGCCTGCTGCACGCCATCGTCCAGGCCATCGAGTTCGGCGGCTGTCTGGGCATCGTCGAGCGATTCGCGCCACTCCATCTGCTGCATCAGAAAGGCTGCGGGCATGGCGGTGTTGTCTTCGGCCTGGATGGGCGCGCCATGCAGTTCGCACAGATAGGCGGCACGGCGCATCGGGTCTTTCAGGCGCTGGTAGGCCTCGTTGATGCGCACCGACCATTGCATGGCCACGCGCTGCGCTGCGGCGCCTTGTGCCGCAAATTTATCGGGATGCGCTTCGCGCTGCAATTCTTTCCAGCGCGCATCGATGGCGCTGCGCTCCTGCGCAAAGCGGCGCGGGAGGCCAAAGAGTGCGAAATCGTCAGATTGGAGGTTCATAAATAATAGCTGCCTACGCTTGCCACAAGCCAGTTTCAACGTTAAAAGTATCTGAAAACGAATGCCATCAAGCGCAAGCAGCTCTCATTTTGATAGCATCCGGCAGAAAAAAACCGCCAGCACGCAGCGCGAGGGCGGTTTGGCGGCAACGCAGCACAAAGCCTCAAACGCGGAAGCTCTCGCCGCAGCCGCAGCGGTCCCGCTCGTTGGGATTGTTGAACTTGAAGCCTTCGTTCAGGCCTTCGCGCACAAAATCCAGCTCGGTGCCGTCAATGTAAGCCAGGCTCCTGGGATCGATCAGTACCTTGACGCCATGGTTTTCAAACACGATGTCTTCCGGCTCGGAGTCGTCCACATATTCGAGCTTGTAGGCCAGGCCCGAGCAGCCGGTGGTCTTGACACCCAGGCGCACGCCCAGCCCCTTGCCGCGGCGGGCAAGGTAGCGGTTGATATGCCGGGCAGCAGCTTCTGTCAGCGTGATGGCCATGGTCAGGCTGCGGCCACCGCGCTGTTGTGCTTGGCCTTGTAGTCGTTCACCGCCGCCTTGATGGCGTCTTCGGCCAGGATGGAGCAGTGGATCTTGACGGGCGGCAGGGCCAGTTCCTCGGCGATCTCGCTGTTTTTCAGGGCCGCCGCTTCGTCCAGCGTCTTGCCCTTGACCCACTCGGTCACCAGCGAGGACGAGGCGATGGCGGAGCCGCAACCGTAGGTCTTGAAGCGCGCGTCCTCGATCACGCCGGTTTCGGGGTTCACCTTGATCTGCAGCTTCATCACGTCGCCGCAGGCGGGCGCACCCACCATGCCGGTGCCCACCGAATCGTCACCCTTGTCGAAAGAACCCACGTTGCGGGGGTTTTCGTAATGGTCAACCACTTTGTCTGAGTAAGCCATGATGTGTACCTCTTCAATTCTTCCAAAAATCTTCGCGGAATCAGTGCGCCGCCCACTGGATGGTGCTGATGTCGATGCCATCCTTGTACATCTCCCACAGCGGGCTCAGTTCGCGCAGCCGGGCCACGTTCTCGCGGATGGTGGAGATGGCGTAGTCGATTTCTTCTTCGGTGGTGAAACGGCCAATGGTCATGCGCAGGCTGCTGTGCGCCAGCTCGTCGCTGCGGCCCAGGGCGCGCAGCACGTAGCTCGGCTCCAGGCTGGCCGAGGTGCAGGCCGAACCCGACGACACGGCCAGGCCCTTGATGCCCATGATGAGCGATTCGCCCTCGACGAAGTTGAAGCTCATGTTCAGGTTCTGCGGCACCCGGTGCTCCAGGCTGCCATTGATGAACACCTGCTCGATGTCCTTCAGGCCGTTGAGCAGGCGCTGCTGCAGGGCCTTGGCCTTGGCATTGCTCTCGGCCATTTCTTCCTTGGCGATGCGAAAAGCCTCACCCATGCCCACGATCTGGTGCGTGGGCAGCGTGCCCGAGCGCATGCCGCGCTCATGGCCGCCGCCATGCATCTGCGCTTCCAGGCGCACGCGGGGTTTGCGGCGCACATACAGCGCGCCGATACCCTTGGGGCCGTAGGTCTTGTGGGCCGTCATGCTCATGAGGTCGATCGGCAGCACATTCATGTCGATCTCGACCCGGCCCGTGGCCTGTGCGGCATCCACATGCAGCAGGATGCCCTTTTCACGGCACAAAGCGCCAATGGCGGGGATATCCTGAATCACGCCGATTTCGTTGTTCACGAACAGGATGCTGATCAAGATGGTGTCGGGGCGAATGGCAGCCTTCAGGGCGTCCATGTTGACCAGGCCATCTTCCTGCACATCCAGATAGGTCACCTCAAAGCCCTGGCGCTCCAGTTCGCGCATGGTGTCCAGCACGGCCTTGTGCTCGGTCTTGAGGGTAATCAGGTGCTTGCCCTTGCCCTGGTAGAAATGGGCTGCGCCCTTCAAGGCGAGGTTGATGGACTCGGTGGCGCCGCTGGTCCAGACGATTTCACGGGGGTCGGCGCCAATCAGGTCGGCCACTTGCGCACGGGCCTTCTCCACGGCCTCTTCGGCCTCCCAGCCCCAGGCGTGACTGCGGGAGGCGGGGTTGCCGAAATGCTCGCGCAGCCATGGAACCATGGCATCCACGACGCGAGGATCGACCGGGGTGGTGGCACCGTAATCGAGATAGATGGGGAAATGCGGGGTCATGTCCATGGCTGGCTCAGTAAAGGTTTCTGGCTGGCAATAAAAAGCAGGTGATCAAAAAAATCGTTCAGGGCACAGCTGGCCCCAAGGCCGAACCAAGCCCTCCAGACATCAGGATTTCGCGAAGACGTTACCCAGCGCGAACACCGAATTCGGGGCATTCACACGGATAGGCTTGACCACGGGCGTCGTCGAAATTGCGCGCCGCGCAACGGGCTTGTCCTCGATCTGGATGCCCTTGGCCAATTGCTCGTCCACCAGCTTCTGCAGCGTGACAGAGTCGAGAAACTCCACCATGCGCTGGTTGAGCGAAGCCCACAACTCGTGCGTCATGCAGCGGCCCGCTTCGCCCAGGCAGTTTTCCTTGCCGCCACAATGTGTGGCATCAATGGGCTCGTCCACCGAGACAATGATGTCTGCCACCGTGATGTCGGCCGCCTTGCGCGCCAGGGTGTAACCGCCACCGGGGCCACGGGTCGATTCCACGAGTTCGTGGCGGCGCAGCTTGCCAAAGAGCTGCTCCAGATACGACAACGAGATCTGCTGGCGCTGGCTGATGGCCGCCAGCGTGACGGGGCCATTGTTCTGGCGCAGGGCCAGGTCGATCATGGCAGTGACCGCAAACCGGCCTTTGGTTGTGAGGCGCATTGCAAGCTCCTTGTCTAGGCTTGTTCGTTATAAAACAGCAGGCCCTGGCAAATACCACCAGGCACCGGCACCGTCTCCGCCCCTTACCCCGCCCAGCCTTCCGATACGGGGCCCTTCATCGTTGGGCTCTTTGCTTGAATATTTTGTGCGAGTATACCACAAATCCCTACCAAATTTGTCGGGTTAAAAATCAGCAGGTCACAATTGAACCTGGCGAGTTTCTTGTAGGTTTTACGCAAACAAGGATGCACAAAGATTGCTTTCATGGGGTGGCGGCTGGCCTGATCCTGATTTGCGCAAGTCCTGTCTTATTCCCCAATAACCCCGTCACAGCGAGACAGAATCGCTGCCGTGCGCACCAAACGCCTGGTCTTTGAGTCGCGTGAGCTGGTCCCGCACCCGGGCCGCCTGCTCGAACTCCAGGTTGCGGGCATGTTCCAGCATGAGCTTCTCCAGCCGCTTGATCTCGCGCGCCACGTCCTTCTCGGACATATCCTCCACCTGCGCGCGCTGCAGGGCTTCCTGCTCCAGCCGCTCGGCATCCTTGCCCGCTTTTTCGCTGTACACGCCGTCAATCAGGTCTTTTACCTTCTTGACAATGCTGCGCGGCGTGATTCCGTGGGCCTCGTTGTATGCGATCTGCTTGATCCGGCGGCGTTCCGTCTCGCCCATGGCTTTTTTCATGGATTCAGTGATGCGGTCCGCATACAGGATGGCGCGGCCGTTCAGATTGCGCGCCGCACGGCCGATGGTCTGGATCAGGCTGCGCTCGGCCCGCAGGAAGCCTTCCTTGTCGGCATCGAGAATCGCCACCAATGACACCTCGGGGATGTCCAGCCCCTCACGCAGCAGGTTGATGCCCACCAGCACGTCAAACGCCCCAAGGCGCAGGTCGCGGATGATCTCCACGCGCTCGACCGTGTCCACATCGCTGTGCAGGTAGCGCACCTTCACGCCGTTGTCGGTAAGGTAGTCGGTGAGCTGCTCGGCCATGCGCTTGGTCAGCGTCGTGATGAGCACACGTTCGTGCTTTTCTGCACGGATGCGTATTTCCTGCAGCACATCATCCACCTGGTGGGTGGCCGGACGCACCTCCACCATCGGGTCCACCAGGCCGGTGGGGCGCACCACCTGCTCCACGATCTGGCCCGAATGGGTCTTCTCGTAATCGGCAGGAGTGGCCGACACAAAGATCACCTGCCGCATGCGCTGCTCGAACTCCTCGAACTTGAGCGGCCGGTTGTCCAGGGCTGAAGGCAGGCGAAACCCATATTCGACCAGCGTGGTCTTGCGCGAGCGGTCGCCGCTGTACATGGCGTTGAGCTGGCCGATCATCTGGTGGCTCTCGTCCAGGAACATGATGGCGTCCTTGGGCATGTAGTCGGTCAGCGTGCTGGGCGGGTCGCCCGGCGCCGCGCCCGAGAGGTGGCGCGTGTAGTTCTCGATGCCCTTGCAGTGCCCGACTTCGCTGAGCATCTCCAGATCAAACCGCGTGCGCTGCTCCAGGCGCTGCGCCTCCACCAGCTTGCCCATCCCCACCAGTTCCTTGAGGCGGTCGGCCAGCTCCAGCTTGATGGTCTCCACCGCCGCCAGCACCTTGTCGCGCGGCGTCACGTAATGGCTGCTGGGGTACACCGTAAAGCGCGGAATCTTCTGCTTGACGCGGCCCGTGAGCGGGTCGAACAGCTGCAGGCTCTCGATCTCGTCGTCAAACAGCTCGATGCGGATGGCCAGCTCCGAATGCTCGGCCGGAAACACGTCGATGGTGTCGCCCCGCACGCGGAACTTGCCGCGCGAAAAATCCGCCTCGTTGCGCTGGTACTGCATGCGGATCAGCTGGGCAATCACATCGCGCTGGCCCAGCCTGTCGCCCGTGCGCAGCGTCATCACCATGCGGTGGTAGCTCTCGGGCTCGCCAATGCCGTAGATGGCCGACACGGTGGCCACGATGACCACGTCGCGCCGCTCCATCAGGCTCTTGGTGCAACTGAGCCGCATCTGCTCGATATGCTCATTGATCGCGCTGTCCTTCTCGATGAACAGGTCGCGCTGGGGCACATAGGCTTCGGGCTGGTAATAGTCGTAGTAGCTCACGAAATACTCGACCGCGTTCTTGGGAAAAAACTCGCGGAACTCGCTGTACAGCTGCGCGGCCAGCGTCTTGTTGGGCGCAAACACGATGGCCGGGCGGCCCATGCGGGCGATCACGTTGGCCATGGTGAAGGTCTTGCCCGAGCCCGTCACGCCCAGCAGGGTCT
>WOZN01000143.1 GCA_011620245.1 Acidovorax sp. | reverse complement strand
CGAGCGGGCGTGTTGTGGCGTGATGAGCGGGCATGATCAAAAGACTCTCAGCCTCATAGTCCAGAACCGGCTCGATTGCCACAGTTTGCCGCGTTGCCGGATCCGACACCAGATAGGTCAGCGTGTTGATCGGCTCACCGAAGAATGCCTGGAGGGCTTGAGGCTGCATGCTGACTCCTTGCAAAGAGCATATCTTGAGTTCATTTCATATGAGAGTCCACTAAATTAGTTGAATTGAAGCCGAGGATATCCGTGACACTGAGTAAAAGAGACCAGCGATTCATCCACGAAGGTGCGGCCAAGGCGGCGGCGATGTTGCGCGTCATCGGCAACGAGCACCGGATGCTGGTGCTGTGTCTGCTGATCGAGCACGGGGAGCTGACCGTAGGCGCGCTGTTGGAGCACGTCGCGCTGAGCCAGTCAGCGCTGTCGCAGCATTTGGCGAAGATGCGCGAGGAGGAACTGGTGACGTTCCGTCGTGAAGCCCAGACTTTGTACTACCGCATCGACAACCCCGATGTCGAAAAGCTGATGGCGACTCTCAAGGCCATGTTTTGCCCCTGACCACCGGTCGAAGTCGCTCCGGTGCCGGGGGCGGCGGTAGCCGCAGCTGCTGCCGTCGCGCGGCCCCGAGGACTCTACGCAGAGAGAGTTTTTTGTTGAAGAAGGGGGCTTGCACATGAAATCCAACGCTGGTGGTATCGACAGGGTCCTGCGCATCGTGGTCGGCATCGTCTTGATTGCCTTGGCTGCCACGGAAACCGTGGGCTGGTGGGGCTGGCTGGGGGTTGTGCCTTTGCTGACCGGCTTGGTGCAACGGCCACAGCACAGTAGCCGTTGGGGAATCAGAAGGCGCTGCCAGGTGCGGCGGAACTACTCCACGTCGATGCAGTGCAGCTCGAAATGGCCTTTGCGCCGGTCGGAAAAATAATGTTCGAGCGTTTCCTTGACGGTGCGAAACGCCAGTTCGTCCCAGGGCACCTCGGCTTCGGTGAACAGGCGCGCCTCGATGGTTTCATAGCCGGGGTTGAACTGGTCACTGAGCAGCCGGGCGCGGTAAAAAAGGTGCACCTGGCCGACGCGGCGCACGTTCAGCAGGCTGAACAGCGGGCCCATTTCGATCTGGGCGCCGGCCTCTTCGTCGGTTTCACGGGCCGCGCCCTGGGCCGTGGTTTCATCGAGCTCCATGAACCCGGCCGGCAGCGTCCATTTGCCCCAGCGCGGCTCGATGTTGCGCTTGCACAGCAGCACCCGGCCGTCGATGAACTCCGGCACGGTGCCGACCACGTTCAGCGGGTTCTCGTAGTGAACGGTGTTGCAGGCGGGGCACACGGCACGCTGCCGGGTGTCGCCGTCGTCAGGCAAGCGGTAAACCACTGCCGTGCCGCAATCGCGGCAGTGTTTGATCGGGCTGCGAAAGGTCATGCAGGAAGTTTAGGTCAAAATGGCTTAAAACGCTTATAACTAAAGCGCTGACAGCTATTAAAAGTGAAGTGAATACAGGCGCTACCCGGGCGGTTACCCTAGGGTTACACCACGCTCAGGCGCAGGGTGGGCAGGCCGTTCACACCGCCTTCCAGCGTGTCGCCGCGCACCACGGCGCCCACGCCTTCGGGGGTGCCGGTGTAGATCAGGTCGCCGGGGGCCAGTTCCCACGCGGCAGACAGGTGCTCGATGATTTCGCCAATGTTCCAGATGAGCTGGGACAGGTTGCTGCGCTGGCGTTCGGCGCCATTGACCTGCAGCCAGATGGCGGCGTGGGCGATGTCGCCCGCCTGCGCGGCCGGGGTGATGGGGCCGATGGGGGCGCTGGCGTCAAAGCCCTTGGCGATGCACCAGGGGCGGCCCTGTTTCTTCATGTCGTTTTGCAGGTCGCGGCGCGTCATGTCCAGGCCCACGGCATAGCCGTAGATATGCTGCAGCGCATCGGCTGCCAAAATGTTCTTGCCGCCCTTGCCAATGGCCACCACCAGTTCGATCTCGTGGTGCAGGTTGGCCGTGAGGCTGGGGTAGGGCAGCAGGCCGGTTTCACCGGCGTTGACGGCCACGATGGCGTCGGCGGGTTTCAGGAAGAAAAACGGCGGCTCGCGGCCCGTGAAGCCCATTTCCCTGGCGTGCTCTTCGTAATTGCGGCCCACGCAGTAAATGCGGTGCACCGGGAAACGGTCGCCGCAGCCCACTACAGGCACGCTGGCCACGGGCGCGGGAGAAAAAACATAGCTCATGTTGGCCTCTCTTTTTGCAGGATGGGTCAATGCTGCGGGGGCGTGAGCGCCGTGGCGTCGCCCTGCCGCAGTGTGCCACGGGGCCGGCGTGCTGGCTGCGGCGCTACACTCGCCAAATTCCACGGCGGTGAAGTGCAACGCCTTGCTGGCCCAGCGGATGCTCCGCCAAGCGTCGAACACTACACTAGCGAAGCCCGCTCCCAGAGCCACCAGGTATCCGGCTCCATCCACGCTCTGCAGCCCATGAAGCTCTTTAACTATTTTCGATCCTCGGCCTCGTTTCGCGTGCGCATTGCGCTGCAGTTGAAGGGGCTCGACTACGAATACATCGCGGTGCACCTGGTGCGCGGCGAGCACCGCGACCCGGCCTACGCCGGCCGGCTGGGCGATGCCCTGGTGCCCACCCTGCTGACCGATGATGGCGTGGCGCTTTCCCAGTCCATGGCCATCATCGAATACCTTGATGAAACCCATCCTTTGCCGCCCTTGCTACCGGCTGAGCCGCTGGGCCGGGCCCAGGTGCGGGCCTTGGCCCAGATGGTGGCTTGCGAGATGCACCCCCTGAACAACCTGCGGGTGCTGAAATACCTGGTGCACGAGCTGAAGGTGGACGAAGCCGGCAAGAACGCCTGGTACCGCCATTGGGCGCGCAGCGGGCTGGAGGCGTTCGAGCGCCAGCTGGCGCTGCTGGCGCAGCAGCGCGACGCGCAGGGGCTGGCGCCTTCCGTCTGTTGCTGGGGTGATGCCCCTACGCTGGCCGATTGCTGCCTGGTGCCGCATGTCTTCAATTGCCAGCGCTTCAACGTGAGCCTGGAGGCGTTGCCGCTGACCATGGCGGCTTTTGATGCCTGTATGGCGCTGCCCGCATTCGAGCGGGCCCAGCCCTCGGCCTGCCCGGACTTTCAGCCCTGAACAAGCCATGAGCCTGGCCCCAGGCATTCCCCATGCCGACTGGCTGCGGCCGCAGTGGCCCGCGCCGGCCGGTGTGCATGCCCTGTGCACCACGCGGGCTGGCGGTGTCAGCACCGGCCCCTATGCCAGCCTGAACCTGGGCAGCCATGTGGGCGATGCGCCAGCGGCCGTGCAGGCCAATCGGCAGCTGCTGCAGGCGGTGGTGCAGGGCGCAACCCCGGGCGCCCGGGCGGTGTTTCTGAACCAGGTGCATGGCACGGTGGTGGCCGATATCGACCCTGCCACGCCCGACGGCACCGAGGCCGATGCCTGTGTGGCCACGCAGCCGGACGCGGTCTGCACCATCATGGTGGCCGATTGCCTGCCCGTGCTGCTGGCCCATGGCTCCGGCGCCATGGTGGGTGCAGCCCATGCGGGCTGGCGCGGGCTGGCGGGGACGGACGGGATTGGCGTTCTGGAAGCGGTTTTTGAGCAATTTAAGGCTCTAGCCCTTGTGGATAAAGCGCCAGTAGCTATCAAAAACGAAGTGTCCGACACGCTGGGCGGCAGCACCATGGCGTGGCTGGGGCCCTGCATCGGCCCCACTGCCTTTGAAGTGGGCCCCGAGGTGCGCGAGGCATTCTGCCTGCACCACCCGGCGGCCCAGGCCTGCTTTGTGCCGCAGGGCCATGGCAGGTTTCTGGCAGATCTTGCGGGGCTGGCGCGGCTGCGGCTGCGCGCCCTGGGCGTCATGCGGATCTACGGCAACGACAGCAGTGCGGCGTGGTGCACCGTGGGCAATGCCTCACGGTTCTTTTCGTACCGGCGCGATCAACGCGCCCTCGGTGGCAGCGGCCGCATGGCCGCCTGCATCTGGCGCGACTGACGCTATCGGCGCCGCACCCGGCCTTGCCCCCGCATCCGGTGGCTTGATGGCTTGTTGTTGCGCAGCCTGCTGTGCGCCATGGGCGGCCCGCTGCGCCTGCTCGCGCGCCTTGATGGCCCGCTTGCGCCCGGGCGTGCCCAGGATGTACGCCACGATGCCTATCGGCAGCAGTCCATACAGCAAAAACGTAACGAAAGCGCCCAGCAGGCTGCCGGTGCTGCTGGTGGCCTCGGCCACGGCCATCATGAGGGTGACATACAGCCAGGTGATGATGACGAGGTACATGAGGGGAGAGCGAAAGTGTTTTTAGGTTGAACGTTGCCTTGCAGCATCAGGTGGGCAACAATGGGGCCGAGGTCCATGCAGTGCGACCAACCCATCATTGAGGAAATAACGTGAATTCTGAAGCACTCTGGGCTCAAGGCGCCCAGCAATTCCAGCAGATTTTCGGTGACAGCTGGACGAAGGCGTTGCAGTCCTTGCCGCCCGTTGATAAGGATAAGGCGGGCGGCGCGCATGGCGCCCCCCTCTTGCAGTTTTCTCCGGCCAAGCTGCAGGCGCTGCAGCAGCGATATCTTCAGGATGCCAAGGAAATGTGGGCCCAGGGCCTGCAGGCCGCACCCGCAATCAAAGACCGGCGTTTCGCGGGCGATGGCTGGGCCGACAACCCGGGGGCGGCTTTTTTGGCGGCCGCTTACCTGCTCAACGCACGCACCCTGATGGGCCTGGCCGACGCGGTGGAGGCAGACGCAAAAACCCGTGCCCGCATCCGCTTTGCCGTAGAGCAATGGATGGCCGCCATGGCGCCGAGCAACTTCCTGGCCTTCAACGCCGAAGCGCAGAAGAAAGCCATCGAGACCAAGGGCGAGAGCATTGCCAGGGGAATGCAAAATCTGCTGCACGACATCACCCAGGGCCGTATGTCGATGACCGACGAAAGCACATTCGAGTTGGGCCGCAACGTGGCCACCACCGAAGGCGCCGTGGTGTTCGAGAACGAACTGTTCCAGCTGCTCGAATACAAGCCGCTCACGGCCAAGGTGTACGAGCGGCCCCTCCTGCTGGTGCCGCCCTGCATCAACAAGTTCTACATCCTCGATCTGCAGCCCGAGAATTCGCTGATCCGCTATGCCGTGAGCGAAGGCCACCGCACTTTCGTGGTGAGCTGGCGCAACCCCGACGAAAGTCTGTCCCAAAAGACCTGGGACGACTACGTGGAAGACGGCGCTATGGCGGCCATCGACGTGGTGCAGAACATCACCAGCGCCGAACAGATCAACGCCCTGGGTTTTTGCGTGGGCGGCACCATCCTGTGCAATGCGCTGGCCGTGCTGGCCGCGCGCGGCGATGAGCCGGTGGCCAGTGCCACCTTTTTGACCACCCTGATCGATTTCACCGACACCGGCATCCTGGATGTATTCATTGACGAGGCCTCCGTCGAGATGCGCGAAATGCAAATGGGCAAGGGCGGTCTGCTCAAGGGCCAGGAGCTGGCATCCACCTTCAGCTTTTTGCGCCCCAACGACCTGGTGTGGAACTACGTGGTGGGCAACTACCTCAAGGGCGAAACGCCACCACCCTTCGACCTGCTGTACTGGAACAGCGACAGCACCAATCTGCCCGGGCCGTTCTACACCTGGTACCTGCGCAATTTCTACCTCGAAAACAACCTGGTCAAGCCCGGCAAGCTCACCGTGTGTGGCGAAAAGATAGACCTCGCCAATATCACGCTGCCGGTTTATATCTACGGCTCGCGCGAAGACCACATCGTGCCCATCAACGCCGCCTATGCCT